>JABHQB010000169.1 GCA_018695965.1 Flavobacteriales bacterium
CGAATACTCCAATTAGTAGACCTACAATTATTTTCCCTTTATTAGTTTGAGAAGCTGTAACAGGATCAGTTGCCATAAATACAGCTCCAAATGCAAACCCTCCTAATATTAAATGTAAATGAGAAGGAAGATTCATTAACTCATTTAATCCCCATAAGTTAAAAAGTAAACCCATTATATATCCACCAGCAAAAACGGAAATCATTGTCCTCCAAGAACCAATACCTGTAAATAACAAAATTGCTGCTCCAATCAAAATAGCAAAAGTTGATGTTTCTGCAACAGAACCAGCAATAGTTCCATTAAAATAACTTCCTATTAAACTAGAATTGTATTCTACTCCTGCAGCTAAATCTGCTAATGGAGTAGCTCCGGAAAAAGAATCTACAGTTGAGTCACCACCTATATACGTCCAAACTTTATCTCCAGACATCCAAGAAGGGTACGCGAAGAACAGAAACGCTCTAGCTGTAAGTGCAGGGTTTAAGATGTTCATTCCGGTACCCTCAAAAACTTCTTTACCAATAACAACAGCAAAAACAACAGATACAGCAAGCATCCAAAGAGGCACATTAATTGGCATGATCATAGGGATCAATAATCCTGTAACTAGATATCCTTCATTAACTTGATGACCTCTAAAACTAGCAAAAGCAAATTCAATTCCTAAACCTACACCATAAGAAACTAAGATCATAGGTAACATCTTCCAGAAACCAAACATAAAAGAATCTAACAAAGGTGTGTCTTTTATACCTAAAGCTATTTCATAATGTTGGTAACCAATATTCCACATACCAAAGAATAATGCAGGTAAAAGAGCTATTACTACAGTAATCATAGTTCTTTTTAAATCAATACTATCTCTGATGTGAGAACCTGATTTTGTTGTATGATCTGGAACAAATAAGAAGGTTTCAAATGCATCATACGCAGGATACATCTTCTCTAACTTTCCACCTTCCAAGAAGTGAGGTTTTACTGAATTTAATATTTTTCTAAATAATCTCATTAACTATTTTCTTTTCTTACTAAATCTAAACCATGACGAATAATTTTCTGAACTTCAATTTTAGATGTACATACAAACTCACATAATGCGAAATCCTCAGGAGAAACTTCATAGATTCCTAAATTCTCCATTAGTTCAATATCTTCTATCATTATTGCTTTTATGAGTTGATTTGGATAAATATCCATAGGTAACACTTTCTCGTATTCACCAGTCATTACATATGATCTTTCTTCACCATGTAGATTTGCGTCTAAACTATATTTCTTTGATGGAGACAACCAAGAAAGAAAAGTTCTAGAAGCTGAGAATTTATTTAATCCTGGAGCTATCCAACCTAAGAATTCTGATTCATCTCCCTCTGGTATTGCAGTTATCTGATAATCATAAAAACCTAAAGTTCCATTTTTATCAATTTTTTTTCCTGTAAGAACATTTCCGCTAATTACTCTTGTTTTTCCTTCATTCAAATTATCTTTCAGAAAATTTAAAACAGAAGTACCTGCAATTGTTCTATAATATCTTGGATTTTTTATTTGAGAACCTGACACCGCAATTACTCTAGAAGCGTCATATTTTCCATCTTTAAACAAAGTAGCTATAGTAATCACATCCTGAGGAGATAAGTACCAAATAATGTCATCTTTATTTATTGGGTCAATATGATGAATTTGAACTCCTACATTACCAGAAGGATGCATTCCTGAAATTCTATTTACCTGAACTCCTTTTGCATCTGCAAAAACTTTTGAAGGGTTTGAATAACCATCAATATTTAGATGGGTAATACCTGAAGTAAGTTTTGTAATAATATCTAAGCCATATTGAAACAACTCTTCTTTTCCATAAAGTGCGAAATCATTATCAATAGCAATTGGATCAGAGTTAAATGCCGAAATAAAAATAGATTTTGGAGTGTCTAAAGGGTTTGCAATTACATCATAAGGCTTTTGTCTGACAAAAGGCCAAACTCCATTTGAACACATTTTATCAATTATTTTTTCTCTACTTAAATCTGTTGTGTCTTCTGAATTTAGATCTTCATATTCAATTTCAATGTCGGAAATAATCACAACCTTTAAAATTCTTCTTTTTTCTCCTCTTACGATATCAGTTACCTCACCACTTACTGGAGAACAAAACTTAACCATTTCATTGTACTTATCTACAAAAAGTATTGTTCCAGCTTTTACCTTATCTCCTATCTTGACAGTAAGTTTTGGTGTCAATCCATGAAAATCAGTTGGTTTTAATTCGTAAGTCTTAGCAACTTCTGATGTAGAATAAACTTGTTCGGATGCTCCTATTAGCTGTATGTTTAGACCTTTTTTTAAACGAATCTCTTCAGACATCTTGAATTATTAGATTTTTCGGTTGCAAAAGTATAAATTTGCATCAAACAAAAACTAATTTCATTCATATTTTTTAATGAAAAATAATAATCAATATTTACTAATACTTTTTGCTGTTCTATTAAGTAGTTTCTATTCATTCGGACAAGAGGAGAATATCATTTTTGAAGACGAGATTTTCAATACAACTATTCTCACTCCACTTTTACATACTGAAAATAATCCAATGAGTAATCCAATTATTCATTTAGGAACAGAAGAAAAACTACAACTTAGTTTTGATGATTTTTCTGAAGATTTGCAAGACTATTATTATACAATTGTTCATTGTAATTCCGATTGGACTCTATCAGATCTAATGCAATCAGAATATATTGATGGATTTTTCGAAAACAGAATTGAGGACTATGAATTTTCTTTTAATACATTACAAAAATACACGCATTACAACTTAGTATTTCCTGAAAATTATCTAAAACCATTATTATCTGGAAACTACATAATTAAAGTGTTTGTAAACAATAATCCGAAAGAAGTTGTCTTAACAAGAAGATTTATGGTTTTAGATGAAAAACTAAACATCTCAAGCAATGTAAAAAGAGCTACTTTAATTGATGATCGAGAATACAAACAAGAGGTAGATTTTACTATCTCTCATTCTAATGTGTATGTTGCTAATCCATATTCAGACATAAAGGTTGTTATCAAACAAAATAACAGAGAAGACAACTCCATTACAGATTTGCAACCATTATTTGTAAAACAAGATCAGCTAATTTACGATTATGAAATTGAAAATACTTTTGAAGCAGGCAATGAATTCCGTCATTTTGATATAAAAAGTATAAGATATCAATCTGAAAGAATCAAAGAGATTTCATCTGACAGCAACAAC
>JABHQB010000170.1 GCA_018695965.1 Flavobacteriales bacterium
AATGGCTAAAATAAAACAAATATTCCTCTTATTTAATTTATTACTTTCAGTTTTAAGCTACTCTCAAATAAAAGTTGCTGCTGAGAGAACAAAAACATATTTACCACTTTTAGAAGATAATAAAATTGCAATTGTTGGGAATCAAACTTCCATGATCAAAAATACACATCTAGTGGACAGCTTAATAAGTTTAGGGTTAGATATAATAAAAGTTTTTTCTCCAGAACATGGTTTTAGAGGAAAATCAGATGCAGGAGCAAAAATTGAAGATGGAATAGATGTAAAGACAGGAATTCCTATCATTTCATTATACGGTAAAAACAAGAAACCTTCGTCAAAACAATTAGAAAATATTGATGTTTTACTTTTTGATATTCAAGATGTAGGAGCCCGTTTTTATACTTATATTTCTACACTGCATTACGTTATGGAAGCTGCTGGAGAACACAACATAAAAGTAATAAAACTTGATAGACCAAACCCAAACGGACATTATATTGACGGACCAATTAGAGAAGATGGATTTGAATCGTTTGTAGGAATGCACCCTATACCCATTGTACACGGAATGACAATTGGAGAATATGCTAAAATGATAAATGCAGAAAATTGGATTTCTAACAAATGTAATTTGACAGTTATAGAAATGGAAAATTACAATCATGATATGCATTATAATTTACCTATAAAACCATCTCCTAATTTGCCAAATTCCAAATCTATTAACTTATACCCTAGTTTATGTTTATTTGAAGGAACAAACATCAGTATTGGAAGAGGAACTGATTATCCATTTCAGCATTTTGGAGCTCCTTATTTAGAAAGTAATTATAGTTTTACTCCTAAAAGTGGAGAGGGAAGTAAGTACCCAAAACATAAAAACATAGAGTGTTTTGGTACAGATTTACGATTTCAGGATAATTATTTAACTGATATTAATTTAAATTGGATTATTAACTCTTACAACAATTGCCCATATAAAGAAAAATTCTTTACTAACTTTTTTGACAAGCTAGCTGGAACAGATAAATTAAGATTACAAATAATAGATGGAAAAACAGAAAAGGAAATTAAAGGAAGTTGGATAGAAGGATTGGATGAATTTAAATTAACAAGGAAAAAATATCTACTTTACTAATTCCATTTTTAGTTTTTCTACAATATCATATACAGCAGGACATACTTCCACATTCTTTTCAGTTAATTTTAGTAATTGATGTTGTTTTATTCTATCGGTATGTGGAAATTCTCTACACGCCTTAGGTCTTACATCATATATAGAACAATAATTATCCTCTCCCAAAAAAGTACAAGGCACAGATTGCAATACATAATCTCTTTCTTCATCAATACGCAAGTATTTCTCTGTAAATTCAGAAGGTTTTATTCTGAGATGTTTTGCAATTCTACTTATATCTTTATCGGTAAAAAGTGGACCAGTAGTTGTACAACAATTTGCACATTCTAAGCAATCAATACAAGAGAATACTTCCCCATGTAAAGGATGAATTAGATTGTCTAACACTTTTGGTTTTAGTTTTTTTAATCTCTTAAAAAACTTACTATTCTCCTTTTGTTTTATTTTAACTTGTTCCTGATGATGAGTCAAATCCATTAAAGTACACTACCAGGATAAACCTTAAGTGCTGCCTCTAATATCTTGATAGAAGTTTGTAAAGATTCTTTATTCAACACATAAGCTATACGAACTTGATTTATGCCTATATTAGGTGTAGAATAGAATCCGGAAGCTGGAGCTACCATTATTGTTTCTCCATCTAAATCAAAATCTTCTAAAAGCCACTGTGCAAATTTATCAGCATCATTAACAGGAAGTTGAGCAATAGCGTAGAACGCCCCTTTGGGTTTAGGGCAAATCACTCCTTCAATTGCATTTAATCCTTCAATAAGCACATCTCTTCTACTTACATATTCTGCACTTACCTTTTCAAAATAAGAAGACTCAGTTTTTAGAGCTGCCTCTCCAGCAATCTGTCCAAAAGTAGGTGGAGAAAGTCTCGCTTGTGCAAATTTTAATGCAGTTGATATTACTGTCTTATTCTTAGACACAACACAACCTACCCTGATTCCGCACATACTATATCTTTTTGATGTAGAGTCAATTACAATAGCGTTCTCATCTAATCCTTCAATAGATAAAACTGAATGATGATCGTTTCCATCATAAACAAACTCTCTATACACCTCATCAGAAATAAGGAATAAATCATGTTTTACAACAACATCTCTAAGTCTCTCTAATTCTTCTTTTGAGTACAAATATCCTGTAGGGTTTCCAGGGTTACAAATAAGTATTGCTTTTGTATTAGGAGTGATTAATTTTTCAAACTCTTCAATTAAAGGTAAAGTAAAACCATCATTAATTGAGGTAGTAATTGGTTTAACAGTAACCCCTGATGAAATTGAAAAACCATTATAGTTTGCATAGAATGGTTCTGGAATAATAATTTCATCTCCAGCATCTAAACAAGAGTTAAGAGCAAATAAAAGTGCTTCCGAACCTCCTGTTGTTACCATCAAATCTTCATGTACAATATCAATCCCTAAGTTTTGATAGTATTTTGCAAGTCCTATACGGTAGCTTTCAAAGCCTGCAGAGTGAGAGTATTCTACAACTTTATCGGAGAAATTATGAATAGCTTCTAAAGCAACCTCTGGTGTTCTAATATCTGGTTGTCCGATATTTAAATGATAAACTTTCTTTCCTTTCTTCTTTGCTTTTTCAGCAAATGGCACCAACTTTCTGATTGGTGATTCAGGCATTGAAATTCCTTTATTTGATATTCTTGGCATAATTGCAAATTTATAATATAAAAAAACACCCTCAAAATGAGGGTGCTAATGTCGTAATATATTTTGGATTTTTACTTCTTTTCTAAAGGAGAACCTTTTGTTGGTTTCGTAGGAGCTCCTATTTCTTTTTCAGGAGCTAGAACCTCTCCTTTAACCGTTAAAATAACTGGTTTCTTATCAGGAGTATTAGTACTTAAAGTAATTGTTTTGGTAAATTTACCTATCCTATTAGTAGCGTATTTCACTTTAATTGTACCCGATTCACCAGGTGCCCACTCAGAACTTCCATCTTCTTTTTTATAAGAAGGAACTGTACAACCACAACTTCCTTTAGCAGATTTAATTACTAATGGCTGATCACCATTATTTGTAAAGGTAAATTCTCTATTTCCGTCAGCATTATGAGCAATCGTTCCATAGTCAACAACTTTTGATTTAAATTCAATTGATTGAGCTCCTGCAAACACGAAAGAAACAACCATGAATAAAGATAAAATTAGCTTTTTCATTACTTTATTTTTTATTTTTTTTAATTAATTTTCAATTTATGAACGGCAAATTTAATAAAATATTACACTTCCTACAAATCTAATTAGCTTTTATATAAAAAAAACCTTTGTTTTTGTAAGTTTGCAACTATTAAAATCACAGTATAACACATGAGTATTCCAAAAACATACAATCCATTAATAACTGAAGATAAGTGGTACGCACACTGGATGAAAAAAGGATACTTCCATTCTACACCAGACAAAAGAGATTCATATACAATTGTGATTCCTCCCCCAAATGTTACAGGAGTTCTGCATATGGGACACATGCTCAACAACACCTTACAAGATGTAATGATTAGACGTGCTAGAATGATGGGGTATAATACGTGTTGGGTTCCTGGAACAGATCACGCTTCTATTGCAACAGAATCAAAAGTAGTGCAGAAACTATCTTCTGAAGGGATACAAAAATCAGACTTAACTAGAAAGGAATTCTTGTCTCATGCATTTAAATGGAAAGAGGAACATGGTGGAATAATTCTGGAACAACTTAAAAAATTAGGAGCTTCTTGTGATTGGGAACGAACAAAATTTACTATGGATGATGATATGAATGAATCTGTAATAAAGGTGTTTGTTGACTTACACAACAAAGGATTAATTTACAGAGGTGTTAGAATGGTAAATTGGGACCCATCTGCACAAACAGCTCTATCAGATGAAGAAGTAATACACAAAGAAGTAAATTCTAAGCTTTATCATATCTCATATAACATTGAAGGAAGTAATGAAAAACTTACTATTGCTACAACCAGACCAGAAACTATTCTTGGTGATTCTGCAATATGTGTAAACCCAAATGATGAACGATATACTCATCTAAAAGATAAAAAAGCAATTATTCCTTTATTGAACAGAGTAATTCCTATAATCTTTGATGAATATGTAGATATGGAATTTGGTACAGGAGCACTAAAAATTACACCTGCACACGATATTAACGATTATCAGATTGGAGATAAGCACGGACTGGAAACGATAGATATATTAAATGACGACGGAACTTTAAA
>JABHQB010000014.1 GCA_018695965.1 Flavobacteriales bacterium
TAGATCAATACTATATTCTAAGGTCAATTTTTGATGTAACACTTCAATAAAACCAATGTCATCTACAGAGCTTTGTCCAATATTCCAATGTGTCAATCCTGTATTATCTAATAAACCTTGAGGATGTACAATTATAAAATTTGCTGTATCAGATATAGGTCGAAAATCTGCATGCCACATTGTAGAATATGCAGTACCTGTTCTTCCATGAAAATTAAATAATAAAGGAACATCAATTAATGGATCGTATGAATCAGGTATATATGTGATATATTGTCTATAAACACCATCATGAAAAATACTGTCATATACCGTTTGTTGTGAGAATCCTATCAAAGGCACACATAGTAATAGTAGTAATAGTTTTTTCATTTTTTTCTTAAAAAGTGTTTATTCTACTATATATTTTTCTCCATTATCAAAATCAATTGTTGTTCCATCATCATTATCTTCATCTAAGAGTATATTCTTATATTGACCATCTTCAAATAATCCTTCTATGATTCTTCCATCAGATAGAGTATATACTCCTTCTCCGTGTGACTTACCATCTTTCCATTCTCCTACATATTTTTCTCCATTTGCATAAGTACAAGTACCTTGTCCTGTTTTTTGATTATTGATAAATTCTCCTACATATTTATCTCCTTTATTATCACCTTCTCCCCAAGTATATGTTCCCTGACCATTATGTTTGCCATCTCTCCATTCTCCTACATATTTATCTCCTTTATTATTACCTTCTCCCCAAGTATATGTCCCTTTTCCATTAAAGAAACCATCTCGAAAATCTCCCACATATTTATCTCCTTTAGTATTTGTGAAAGTTCCTTGCCCGTGATATCTTCCATCCTTAAATTCTCCCACGTATTTAAGTCCATTTGGAAAAACATAAGTTCCTTTTCCTGTATATCCACTATTCATCATTTCTAAAGTTATTTCTTTAGAAAGACTATCTTCTGTATTATTCCCTTCATTTACTGCAATTTCTGCTGCATCATTACCCTTCTCTTCATTCTTCTTCCCACAAGAGAACATCAAAGGCACACATAGTAATAGTAGTAATAGTTTTTTCATTTTGTTTTATTCAATGGTTATCTTTCTCTCAATTTTTCCATCTTCAAATATATTAAATAATAATTTGTTCTTTCCTGTATTATTCTTTCTTCCTAATATGTCAATTGAATTTATAATTTTCTGATTTACATTTTTATTGTCAATTCCAACAAAATTTAATGGTATTAATTGAATGTCCTCAATAGTTGTTGTATTATTTAATACAGAAACATTTATTGTTTTTGAGTGATATCCACTTTTACTAAAAGTAACATTATAATTTCCTTGATATAAATATCTGTGATAATTTCCAATTGGCAGATTAGAATACACATGAGAACTGTCTATATCATGACCAGTAATTTCTACTTTAGCTTTTAGAGGATTTCCTGTTATACTATCTGTTACAATTCCTCTTAATCCAAATAAGGATTGTTCCATATAATTTAATAAGGAAGGATAATTTGCATCCCATAAATCTGGTAAGTCATTCGGATTAGGTGTTTTCTCATCTGAAAGTTCTAGGGTAAATTCTCTGCAATATTTAAAATAATTCATGTAATCTTGTCTTCCTCCATTAACTTCATACCAATCGTATCCATTAGTAATACCATTATTCTGAGAGTTAAAATATCCGTTGCCACTATTTGTCTGGCAACTATCAGCATATTCTGTAGAAACGTATTGCCACCAATTATCGTCTGCTGTTAAAATACTCCATGTTTCCCAGGGGTAATTACAAACTTCAGCTCCAGCATGCATATTTGCAGCCATATTAAAATTGATGCTATCAGCTAATCCTAAGAAGATGTTTGTTTCCTCTTGATAGGGATTTCCATCAGGATGAGGACCATCTTCTGGATCAGGGTAATTTCTATTCAGATCCACCCAATTAGAATTGTATCTTGTTGCAGACCAAACATCTTGATTTCCTCCAAAATAAGCTCCATCAGGATTTGTAAGAGGGTTGATCCA
>JABHQB010000015.1 GCA_018695965.1 Flavobacteriales bacterium
CAGTCTGTTTCTGTTTTTGTAGATGATAAATACATAAACAAATTATTAGTTGTTACAACCAAACTAAGTTATGGATCTACAGATTTAGAATATGGGTATTGGGCATCTGATATTGATAATTATTTATATAGAGTTCCTCCAAATTATTGTGGTAATAAGGTTACAATTACCAATATTAAAATCAGACCTTAATTTGTTTGTGTTGATGAGCTACCTTCTCTTTTATTTAAGAAGTATATTCCTAATATACCAATAAGTATCAAAGAAAAAGAAATAATTTCTGCTTGTGTTTGTTCTCCTATCATATCATGATTGACTCTTATTTTTTCAATAAGAAACCTTTCAATTCCATTCAAAATAAGGTAGATGCAAAACAATACACCAGCTATCTTTATTTTCTTTCGAATATTCCATAAAAACACAAATATTAATCCAGCCATTATAATTTCATAAAATGGGGTAGGATATACATTTTCTGCAAGCTGATGACAGAAATTTCCTTCACATCCAGGTATCAGCTCCCCAGCGTTTATTACATTATTAGGGTAATTGTAACTCCACATCCAATCTGGCAAGAAGCTCATCCAATCTGGTTTTGAGGCAGTGTTTACTATTCCCCAATCACCATCTCCACTAAAATGACAACCCATTCTTCCTATACCATAAGCTAAAATAAGTACAGGAGCAAATACATCAACTAAATGTTCTAGTTTTATATTATTCTTTTTTGCGTAATACCCAACAGAAAGAGTTCCTAGAATAAGACCTCCATAAAAGGTTAGTCCGCTAAAAGAAAATATCTGTCCCAAAGGATCATTTACAAAGTCATCCCAATTTTCTAAATTAGCAAAAATCTTTGCTCCAATTATCCCAGATATAGCTGCAATCATTATCATATTACCAACTAATTGATGAGGAAATATTGTTTTTTCTACCCATTTTGGTTCAGGAAGTTTTGTTTTTTCTTTTTCTTTGTATTTTGAATAAACAAATAAAGCTGCAACTAATATTCCTCCTAGTAGATTTCCTTCCCAAGAAAGGATAAACCCCTGAGGATCATTTACTAAAAACTGATAGTTAAAGAAGGCGTGTATTAATTTAAAACCAATAATAAACCCACCAATTACTGCACTTAAAATTTCGTAAGTAGTAATACCTTCTCCAATTTTCACCTTTTTCTTAAAAGAAGATATTAATCCTTCCTCTTCTTTTCTTTTCATCTCTTTAGAAGCAACTAATCCACCTATAACAAAAGCAAGAGCTACAAAAAACCCGAAAGTTTGTATAGGTAATGGAATGTTAATTCCGAAAAGGTCGTAAATAAGATGACTTATAGTTGGGTACATATTTCTTTATTTAGTTCTGATTTTATATTTCCATTTTCGTCATGCGAAAGTAGTTTAATTTTTAGTTTTTGTTGTACTAATTCTTTATCAAAAGGAATCTTGACTTTAATATAATTATCTGTATATCCGAAAAGCAAGCCATTTTTATTCTCTCTTTCCATAAGTGCAGTTTGTGTAGTTCCAATGAACTTTTGGTAATGCGCTCTTTGTAATTTTCCAGAAAGAATACGGAGTTTTTTACTTCTTTGTGATCTTTGTTGCTTTGGAACTATACCATCCATTTCTATAGCCTTGGTATTTTCTCTTTCAGAATATGTAAACACATGCAAATAGGAGATAGGCAGATCTTTTATAAAATTAAGTGTATCGTTAAAAAGTTCGTCAGTTTCGCCAGGGAATCCAACAATTACATCTGCACCAATACACACCTCAGGTATTTCTTTTACAATTTTCAGTACCTTGTTTTTATAAATATTAGTGTTGTATCTTCTTTTCATTTTGCCTAATATTTTATCACTTCCAGATTGTAATGGGATATGAAAATGAGGCATAAACTTCTTGGATTTCTTTACAAATTTAATTATTTCATCAGTAATAAGATTTGGTTCAATAGAGGATATTCTGTATCTTTCAATTCCGTCAACATCTTCTAGTTTTCTTATTAAATTATAAAAATTTTCATTTGTTTCGGGATCTATAAATTCACCAATATTTACACCAGTAATTACAATTTCTTTTATCCCGTTTTCTGCGATTTTACTTGCATTAGTTAAGATATTTTTTACCGTGTCACATCTGTTTTTTCCTCTAGCAAGAGGAATAGTACAATAGGTGCAAGGGTAGTCGCAACCATCTTGTATTTTTAAGAAAGATCTGGTTCTTTCTCCTATTGAAAAGGAAGAATTATAATTTAAATCTTTAATTTCACAACCATGAATATTACCTTTATTTTTATTATTTAGATCTACTAGTAAAGTTGGTAGATTGAATTTTTCGTTTGCACCCAAAACCATGTCCACTCCTTTTATTTCAGAAATAAATTTTGGTTTTAACTGGGCAAAACATCCGGTGACAACAACAAAAGAATTAGGAGATTTTTTTTTAGCTTTTCGGATAATTCTTCTGCATTCTTTATTTGCATTTTCGGTTACAGAGCAGGTATTTATTACAAATAAATCAGCACCATCACTAAATTCATTTTTCGTAAAACCTATTTCTTTTAGTTGTCTTGAAATAGTAGAAGTTTCGGAAAAATTGAGTTTACAACCCAAAGTGTAGAAAGCGGAAGTCTTACCATTAAACATTTCGCAAAGGTAGTAAATCAAAAATATTTTATCGTTTTGTAACCTTATTTATTTTCTGTTCGTTTCTAATTACAAGTTCTCCAAAAACTAAATTTTAACTAAATCCAAATGTTATGACTTTAATTTTACTACGATTTGTTATTAAAAAGACTCAATTAAAATGTAATAATTTTTCTTACTATTTCCTTATTCTCGTATTCATGTTGGCCAGTAAAAGTACAACTTCACAAGTAGTATCTGATTTTACGACAACGAATTCTAATACTGGATGTGGTTCCCTTGTGGTCGAGTTTGAAGACTTGTCAACCGGGAATCCAAACTCATGGCTATGGGATTTTGGAAATGGTATAACTTCCACTCAGCAGAATCCTGTAGTAGTATATGCGAATGAAGGGTTCTATTCAGTGAGTTTATCTATTTCATATGCAGTTACAAGTGATGTAATGGAGAATCGTGTTTATATGTATAATGTTTATGTAACTGATTACAACGAGAAAGTTTGAGTTTACAATGGAGAACTCAACTTAATGAAGTAATACGACATTTATTACTTAAATTAGCCGACTTAATACTTTAACAATGAAGTGGAGAGTCGGCTTTTTTCTTTTATGTTCTTTTTTATTTGCTTGTTATAGTAAGTACGATAATTCTAATCTATCTATTTTTAAGTACAATGAGTCTAACGGAATTTCAACTTTAGATCCTGCGTTTTCAAATGATAAGGCGACTATTTGGGCTAGTTCTCAAATTTTTAGTCCATTAGTAAAAATGAACGATAATCTTGAGGTTGTTCCACTGATAGCAAGAAAATGGGAAATTTCTGAAGATGGAAAAAAGTA
>JABHQB010000016.1 GCA_018695965.1 Flavobacteriales bacterium
AATTCTAATAACTGATAATGATTTCCAATAGCTAAAGGTATTGCTTTTTCTGAGAATTTCTTTTTTACCGTAAAAGTAACCTCATCTTTACAATCTTTCAATATTTCTGAAAGCTTTCCTTCTATTTTCTCTCCATTTACTTTAGTAATTTCATCTTCAGGAGCAATTCCATTCTTGTCTGTTACAGAATTTGGCTCTACCTTCTTTATGATTACTTTTCCGTTTTCTTTTACATCTATAAATCCAAAATATTGAGCAGATAAATTTGGATTCTTTTTTTCTTTTAATTCCAAGCCAACTACTTCCAAAGCTGTTTTAAGTGTAGGAATATAATCCTCAGTTCCATAAATATGATTTTCAAAAATTTCGGCGATTCTCAATCCTCCAAATTTTACGCATATATTTCTGAAATCATCTTCTGAATATCCTTTTTCTTTAAGTGCAAATTCTTCATAAAGTTCCTTCATTACAGAATGCAGACTTTCCTTTCCTTCCGTATTTCTGATAATTTCCAAATCTATCATCATCATGCAAAGTGCAGCGTCAGGATAGATAGATGTTTTTCTATCTGGAGAACCCAATTTATAACCATCCAACCAATTATCAAATCCGCTATCTGCAACTGATAAATTATATCTTCCATAATTCATCAAATGTCTATCCAAGTTCTGATTCTGTGTTTTTACAAATTCATCCCAATTAAAAACTCCTGAGTTATACAGCATCATATCACCCATATAGGTAGTGACACCTTCGGCAACAAATCCTGTTCTAAAGTAATTCTCCTTAGTGTAATCGTAAGGATACATCTCTACTGGGCGTATTGCTTTTATATTCCAAGTATGATACAATTCATGAGAACAAACTCCCAATAAATCTTCATATCTTTTGTCCATAATTTCGTTTCCAGGGCCTAAAAGTAAAACTGTGTTTTTGGTGTGTTCCACCCCATGATAACTTCTGTAAGGAGTAATCTGGAAAAAGTAGTGATATTCATCAACTGGAAATCCTCCAAAGTGTTTTATTTGACTTTTAGTGAAAGCTGTAAAGTCTTTTTTTAGTTTTCCCCAATCTGGATTACACTCTCCTTGAAACCATAAATGAAATGTAATACCATCAACTTCATACATATCGTGTTGAAGTGAATCCGAACAAATAATTGGTGACTCTGAAAGTAAATCATATCCCTTTACGGTAAGTGTATTTCCATCTTTTTTCATGGAAGAAGCAATCTCATAATTTTCAGGAATATCTAATTCAATACTATATTCTTCCTCTATTCTGTCTACAATATAGAACATGCAATGTACGGGATTTAAATAAAGTTGATGTTCATCCAAATAACAAGCACCAGCATCTAACTGATTCGAATAAAAATTATACACAACTGTTATTTCTTCTGACCCTTTAGTATCTACCTCCCATAAATCTTTTGTAACTTTCTTAAATGATAGACGATTATTATCTTGATCAAAAGCAGCCCACTTCTGTATATTTTGAGCAAAATCAGCAAGCTCATACCTACCCGGCCTCCATGCAGGAAGTTGAAACTGCATTGTCTCTTTTCCAAAAGTTTTTGCAGAAAGCTGAAAATCTACAAAATGACGGTGAGGGTGAGAATAACTTATAGTGTAATTAATCATTTCTAAAATTTAAGATGCAAATATATCATTTTATACGCAAGAAAATTGATAAAATATGCTGCTTCATTTTTACTATATTTGCATCAAAAGATAAGATAAATGCAAAAAGAAGATGTAAAATATGATTGCGGTCACTTTGAAGGGCATATACCTTGTAAAGCAAACAAGGAGTTTGATGTACAGTGTGATAATTGCTCTCATTATGATCAAGATATATCTTCTATTATCCATTTAGATACTAAGAAATTATTATTACAAGAAATCTTTAAGATTTGTAATTTCTCCAATCAGAATTTGGAAGAAGAAACACCCAAAACACAAACACAGTCAACCAAAATATTATTTGTAAAATTAGGAGCAATTGGTGATGTTATCAGAACCACACCTCTATTAGAAAAGTATAAAAAAGAATATGGTGATTGTCATTTTTCTTGGATTACACACACTCCTGAAGTACTTCCTAATAATGAGATAGACGCAATATATAAGTGGGATGCTCCATCAGTTAAATCTTTATCAAATCAAGAATTTGATATCGCTGTCAATTTAGATAAAGACAAGGAATCGTGTATGCTACTTTCTCTTGTAAATGCTAAAGAAAAATTTGGATTTCTATGGAAAGATGGTCATATTAATACTGCAACTGATAAAGCAGAACACAAACTAATTACAGGTCTTTTTGATCATGTTTCAAAGAAGAATACAAAGAACTATTTGGAAGAGATATTTGAAATCTGTCATTTTGATTTTAGTGGAGAAGAATACAAGATAAATCTGAACCAAAATTTGAGTGATAAATGGAAAGATAAGTTAGTTACAATGACTGATAACAAAACTATTATTGGATTAAATACAGGCTGTGGAAATAGATGGAAGACACGAAACTGGCCTAAAGAATATTGGATAGAACTCATCAACACTCTAGAAAGCAAAGGTTATTTCTGCTTACTAATGGGTGGTCCGGATGAGGATGAAATGAATAGATATTATGAAAAAGAAACTAATGCAACCTATTTAGGAACTTTCTCTTTAGAAGAGTTTATTTCAATAACAAATAATACGGACATCATTGTATCTCCAGTAAGTATGATGATGCATATTGCTATTGCATTAAAGAAACAATTGATGCTCTTTCATAATATCTTTAATGTTCATGAGTTTGAAATGTATGGAAGAGGAATAATTATTGAACCTACAGGCGGATGCGACTGCTATTTTGGTAATTCTTGTAAGAGAGAAAAAAGTTGTATGTATGATATTTCAGTACGAAATGTTTTAAGTAATATTGCAGTCTTAAATGAAAGAATAAAAAAATAAAATTACAGATATGAATTATGATGTTATCATTTTAGGAAGTGGACCTGCAGGATACGTAACTGCAATAAGAGCTTCACAATTAGGACTAAAAACTGCTGTTGTAGAAAAAGAAAGTATTGGAGGGATTTGTCTTAATTGGGGATGTATTCCTACAAAAGCACTACTAAAATCTGCTCAAGTATTTGAATACATAAATCATGCTGAGGATTATGGAATTACTGTAAAAGATGCAAATGCAGATTTTACTAATATTATAAAAAGAAGTCGTGATGTTGCTGATGGAATGAGTAAAGGAATTGACTACCTATTAAAGAAAAATAAAGTTGATGTAATTACTGGATATGGAAAAGTAAAAACAGGCAATAAAGTTTCTGTAACTGCAGATGGCACATCAACTGATTATTCAGCAAAACATATTATAATTGCAACTGGAGCTAGAAGTAGAGAGCTACCTAATCTACCACAAGATGGAAAAAAAGTTATCGGATATAGAGAAGCTCTTATCTTGCCAACTGCACCTAAAAAGATGGTTATTGTTGGATCGGGAGCAATTGGAGTAGAATTCGCTTATTTCTATAACTCTATGGGCACTGATGTTACAATTGTTGAATTTATGCCAAATATTGTACCTGTTGAAGATGTTGATATTTCTAAGCAATTACAAAGATCATTCAAAAAATCAGGTGTTAAAGTAATGACTAACTCATCAGTTGAAAAAGTTGACACTACTGGTAAAGGATGTAATGTACTTATAAAAACTAAAAAAGGGGAAGAAAATATAGAGTGTGATGTGGTTCTTTCAGCTGTTGGTATTGCTGCTAATATAGAAAATATTGGATTGGAAGAAGTAGGAATTAAAACAGAAAAAGGAAAAATTATAGTTGATGATTACTATAATACAAATATATCAGGATACTATGCAATTGGAGATGTATTACCAACACAAGCTTTAGCTCATGTTGCATCTGCTGAAGGAATTACATGTATTGAGAAAATTGCTGGAAAGAGTCCTGAACCAATTGATTATGGGAATATTCCCGGATGTACTTACTGTAGTCCAGAAATTGCTTCAGTTGGACTTACTGAAGATGCTGCCAAAGAAGCAGGACATGAAATTAAAGTAGGAAAATTTCCATTTACAGCTTCAGGGAAAGCGTCTGCTGCTGGACATAAAGATGGTTTTGTGAAAGTTATTTTTGATGCAAAATATGGTGAATGGTTAGGTTGTCATATGATAGGATACAATGTTACGGAAATGATTGCTGAAGCAGTGGTTGCTCGTAAATTAGAAACTACCGGACATGAAGTATTAAAAGCAATTCATCCACATCCAACAATGAGCGAAGCGGTTATGGAAGCTGTTGCTGATGCTTATGATGAAGTGATTCATATGTAAGACAAATCATGAAAGAGAACCTATTCCTTTCTCGTAGAATACCTTTACTTTTATTATTATTTATTAGTTGTTTTAATATCTCATGTCAGGCAACAAATAATAAGAAAGAATCCTCAATTATAATACAAATCATAGATTCTACACTTCTCGTTGAAACAGATGAGGAAATTAGTTTTCTTTTTATGGGAGATTTTATGCAACACAGCCCTCAAATAAAAGCAGCAAAAGATTCTGTTGGGAATTATGACTATGGACATTACTTTGATTATACAAATTCATTAATACAAAATGTTGATTTTGCAATTGCTAATTTAGAAGTCACTCTAGCTGGAAAGCCATATGATGGGTATCCAAGGTTTTCTTCTCCTGATGAATATGCTGTTGCAATTCAAAATGCTGGATTTGATGTTTTAACTACAGCTAATAATCATAGTAATGATTGTGGTTCAGATGGATTAGTCAGAACAATTAATGTTCTTGATTCATTAAAATTCATGCATCTTGGAACATATAAAGATTCAATTGAAAGAATAAATAATTATCCCCTGATAATTGAAAAAAAAGGGATAAAAGTTGCATTATTAAACTACACTTACGGGACAAATGGATTAGACACCAAACATCCTAATATTGTAAATATGATTGATGAAGAGATTATATTACAGGATATTCAGATTGCAAGAGATTCAAATATTGATAAAATTATTGTAATAACTCATTGGGGAGGAGAATACCAATCATTTCCAGATGAATATCAAAAAAAATGGGGAGAATGGTTATTGTCAAATGGGGCTGATATAGTAATTGGTGGACATCCTCATTGGGTTCAACCTGCTGAATACAGAAAAGATAGTTTGAATAATGAGAGAATTATTATTTGGTCTTTAGGAAATATAATAAGTAATCAAAGAGTATCAACTATGAATAATATGGAACATACTGATGGAGGATCCTCATTGCAATTCTCATTATATAGAGACTCTACAGGAGAGGTTAAGTTTAAAAATATTGGATATCATTTACATTGGGTATGGTTACACAATAAAGATGACAGAAAAAGATATCAAATACTACCAATATCTAAATCAGAAAAAATATTATTAAATATGGAGGAGAAAAGCAAAAAAGAATTAAATAAATTTATTGATAACGAGAGATCATTATATCTACAAAATAATATAAATGTTCCTGAATTTCAATATAATTTAAAATCAGACTCTTATTATTTGGAATAGATTTTTAATTGATTCCTAAAAGCTCTACTTCAAATATCAATGTTGCATTTTCTGGAATTGATGGAGGACTTCCTCTTTCTCCATATCCTAAGTTAGATGGAATTCTAAATGCAAATCTATCACCAACATTCATTAATTGAACTCCTTCAGTCCATCCTGGAATTACTTGGTTTAAAGGAAATTCTACCGGTTGACCTCTTTGCACAGAAGAATCAAAAATGGTTCCATCTGTTAACATTCCAGTATAATGAACTTTTACCGTATTTGTTGATGTTGGAGATTTATCTCCACTGCCTTTAGTAATAACTATGTAAGACAATCCGCTTTCTGTTACAGTTCCTTCTCCTAGCATTAATTTTTTTATAGCTTTTTTTGCTTGAGCCTCTTTTTCTTTTTGCTCTAACTCTGCATTAGTAAATCTTCCTTTACCATCAGCTTCATTTTTCTCTCTTTCTGTTTCTGCTTGAGCTTCTTTTTCAGCAGCAATTTTCTGAGAGTATTTGATTAATATTTGTAAGGATTCTTCTTCTGAGATATCTAAATCATTTCCCTCATAAACATCATGCATTGCTTTTGACATTGCATTAAAATCTAACATATCAAATCCTTGATCTTTTAATCCGGTTGGAAATAGATTAACTCCTAAACTATAACTTAAACTATCAAGATCTGTTTCTGTTTTTTCGTATTAGAATCATTGTTTTTTTCTTCTGTTTTATTATTACAAGAACTAAAAATTAATGCTGTAACGAAAATTAATAAACTAATTTTTTTCATAATTAAAATTTTTAGCAAAATTACATTTCTTTTTCTTTTTAAGTATCAGAATTAAAATTGATTTTATATATTTGAAACTTGCATAATTTTATAGAAATGAAAATAATTAAAACAGAAATTGAAGGACTTTTAATAATAGAACCAAGAGTTTTTGAAGACGAAAGAGGGTACTTTTTTGAAAGTTGGAGCAAAGATGCATTTGAGAATGCAGGATTAGATATTAATTTTGTTCAAGATAATGAGTCGTTGTCTTCAGAAGGTGTAGTAAGAGGGTTACACTTTCAGAATCCACCATTTGCACAAGGAAAACTTGTTCGTGTATTAAAGGGTTCTGTGTTAGATGTAGCAGTTGATATCAGGAAAAACTCTCCTACTTATGGAAAACATGTTTCTGCACATCTGTCTGAAGAAAATAAAACTATGTTTTGGATTCCTCCCGGTTTTGCTCACGGATTTTCAACTTTAGAAAATAACACAATATTTTCGTACAAATGTAGTGGTGTTTATAACAAAGAATCTGAGGGGTCATTAATGTGGAACGATACTGATTTAAATATTGATTGGAAAATAAAGAATCCAATTATATCTGAAAAAGATCAGAATTCTGCACTATTTACTAATTTTAAAAGTCTATTCTAATGAAAAAGAGATTAGTCTTATTGTTTACATTGTTAACAATTGCTCTTGTTTCTTTTAATTTCCTTAGTACAGAGGAAAATACAGAGGATATAAAAGATAGCATTCATCAGAAAGAATTTAATTCTTATTTCAGAAGCTATACGATTACTACTCCTGATTCAATCGGTTTTGCTGAGGAATATACCCCGATTTATGCAGCAGATATTTGGGAAAGGTATGATAAAGAAATTCATAAAAATGTGTATTGGCAATCTAACACTCTTTTCTATTTTAAAAGGGCAAATAAATATTTTCCAATTATTGAGTCTATCCTAAAGAAAAATAATATTCCTAATGACTTTAAATATTTGGCAATAATAGAAAGTGGACTAGAAAACGTTGTATCTCCAGCTGGTGCTACTGGTTTTTGGCAATTCATGAAAGGAACCGCAAAAGACAGAGGAATGGAAGTCAATTCAGAAGTTGATGAGAGGTATAATTTAGAAATATCTACACAAGCTGCATGTGATTATTTGCAAGATGCTTACGACAAATTTGGAAGTTGGACAATGGCAGCAGCCTCCTACAATGTTGGAATGAATGGATTACAAAGAAGAGTTACAGAACAAAATTCAAATAACTATTATGATCTATATCTGCCAATGGAAACTTCCAGATATGTTTTCAGATTATTAGCTATTAAGGAAATTTTTGAAAATAAAAGTAAATACGGCTTTGTATTAAGAGATCAAGATTTATACAAAAAGATTAAAACTGAAACTATCTCACTTTCGGAGAAAGATATTGATCTATTTGCTTATTCTGATAGTTTAGGAATCAATTATAAAATCCTGAAACAATTTAACCCTTGGATTAGAGATAAGAAGATAACAAATAAATCTAAAAAAACTTACACCATAATTATTCCAAAGAAACATGAGATAAATATCTTCAAGACAGAAGAGAACTAGATGAAAGAGGATAAAATAGAAGTCATTGGAGCTAGAGTACATAATCTGAAAAATATTGACCTTTCTTTTCCTAGAAATAAGTTAGTTGTATTTACTGGTAAAAGTGGTAGTGGAAAATCATCACTAGCCTTTGACACTATTCATGCAGAAGGACAAAGACGATACTTAGAAACTTTTAATGCCTATGCCAGACAATTCTTAGGAAATACAGAAAGACCTGATGTAGACAAAATCACTGGACTTAGTCCTGTTGTATCTATTGAACAAAAAACTACTAATAGGAACCCACGATCTACTGTTGGTACAATTACTGAAATCTACGATTATCTAAGGTTACTCTTTTCGAGAGCAGGAATTGCATACTCCTATAATACGGGAGAAAAAATGGTGAGATATACTGATGAAAAAATTGTTAATCTCATTCAAACAGATTGTAAAGATAAAAAAATCAGTATCCTATCTCCTATTATTCGTTCTAGAAAAGGACATTATAGAGATTTACTTAGAAAAACACTCAAAAAAGGTTATGTAAAAGTCAGAATTGATGGAGAAATTCGAGATATTATTCCTGGAATGAAATTGGATAGATATGTAACACATGATATAGAAATTGTAATTGATAGACTAACAGTTACAAAAAAAAATAATAAACGAATTGTTTCATCCATAAAAACTGCTTTAAAAGATGGAGATGGTGTAATGATGGTTCTAAATCATGATACGAATGGAATCAGATATTTCAGTAAAAATATAATGTGCCCTACTACTGGAATTGCATACAAAAATCCGGAACCCAATAACTTCTCTTTCAATTCTCCAAAAGGAGCCTGCCAAGATTGTAATGGTTTAGGTTTTCATAAAAAAGCAGATATTAAAAAAATAATACCTGATGATAAATTAAGTATTAACAGAGGAGCAATTGCAGCAATTGAAGGACAAAACTCAAAGTGGTTTTTAAAACAAATTGAGTCAATTGGTAAAAAATATAATTTTGATTTAACTACTCCAATAAAAGAAATAAAGAAAGAAGGAATGAATGCAATCTTATACGGAATGCAGGAAAACTTCTTAGTAAAGCTAAAAAGTGCCGGGATTTCAAAAGAATATAAGATTCAGTTTGATGGGATAATTAATTTTATTGAAGATCAATCAAAATTATCTTATGTAAAATCAATTGCTAGATGGGCAAACAAGTATATGAGCGAATATCATTGCGAGAGTTGCGGAGGAAGTAGATTAAATAAAGAATCAACTAGTTATAAGTTAGGAAAGAAAAATATTAAAGAATTAAGTTCAATGGATATTTCAATGTTCTATTCTTGGGTAATTTCCATTGAGAAAGACTTAAACGAACAACAGAAGAAAATTGCTTCTCAAATCTTAAAAGAACTAGAAAAAAGAACCAAATTTATATTAGATGTAGGTTTAGATTATCTTACATTAAACAGAAGTTCAAAAACACTTTCTGGAGGAGAATCTCAGAGAATCAGATTAGCTACTCAAATCGGATCACAGCTTACAAATGTATTATATATACTAGATGAACCAAGTATCGGACTACATCAGAGAGATAACCAAAAATTGATAAAATCCTTAAAAGAATTAAGAGATGTTGGTAATTCTGTAATTGTTGTAGAACACGATAAGGAGATGATTTTAGAATCCGATTATGTAGTTGATCTAGGACCTGATGCTGGAGTTCATGGTGGAGAAATAACTTTCTCAGGATCATCTCAACAATTTGTAAAAGGGAGGAATCTCACTGCAGAATATATTAGCGGGAAACGAAACATTAAAACACCAAATAAAAGAAGAAAAGGAAATGGAAAAAAACTTATACTAAAGGGAGCTAAAGGAAATAATCTAAAAAATATAGATTTAGAAATTCCTTTAGGAACTCTTTGTTGTATTACTGGAGTTTCTGGAAGTGGAAAATCAAGTCTAATTAATAAAACCCTCTATCCTATTCTGAATAAATATTTCTTCAGAAGTGTACAAGAACCTCTTCCACATAATAAAATTATTGGAATTGAAAACATTGATAAAGTAATTGAAGTAGATCAATCCCCAATTGGAAGATCACCTAGATCAAATCCCGCTACTTACAGTAATGTTTTCTCTCAAATCAGAAATCTTTACACTTCATTACCAGAAGCTAAAATTAGAGGATATAAATCTGGTAGGTTTTCTTTTAATGTGAGTAGTGGTAGATGTGAGGAGTGTAAAGGTGGTGGAATGAAAACTATAGAAATGAATTTCCTACCTGATGTATTGATACATTGTGAAAATTGTAATGGTAAAAGATATAATAGAGAAACTTTAGAAATCAGATATAAAGGGAAATCAATTTCTGATGTTTTGGATATGACAATAAATCATGCTGCGAGTTTCTTTGAAAAAATTCCTTTAATACACCGGAAAATAAAAACTTTACAAGATGTTGGTTTGGGATATGTCCGATTAGGACAATCAGCTACTACTCTATCTGGAGGTGAGGCTCAAAGAGTAAAACTAGCGTCTGAACTATCAAAAAGAAGTACTGGGAATACACTTTATATTTTAGATGAACCAACTACTGGATTACATTTTGAAGATATAAAGATTCTTTTAAAGGTTATCAATGTTCTAGTAGAACAAGGAAATACAGTAATTATTATTGAACACAATCTTGATGTAGTAAAAACTGCAGATTATATTATTGATATTGGCCCTGAAGGAGGAGAAAAAGGAGGTAGGATAATTTGTAACGGAACACCAGAATTAATCGTAAAGAATAAGGTTAGCTATACTGCAAAGTACTTAAAAGAAGAATTATGAATAGAGAAGAGAAGAAAATTAGAAGAGCATTTGATCAGAAGAGTTGGAATGAGATAAAAACTAAAGATTCATGGCAAATATTTAAGATCATGTCAGAATTTGTTGAAGGATTTGATACAATGGGAAAAATAGGACCTTGTGTTTCTATCTTTGGTTCTTCAAGAACAACTGAGGAAAACCCTTATTACAAATTAGCGGAAGAGATAGCATATAAGCTTACACAAAATGGATATGGAGTAATTACTGGAGGAGGTCCTGGAATTATGGAAGCTGCAAATAGGGGAGCGAAAAGAGGAGAAGGAAAATCTGTAGGATTAAATATTGAACTTCCTTTCGAGCAATCTGCAAATCCATATATCGACAGTGATAAACTAATAAATTTTGATTATTTCTTTGTTAGAAAAGTAATGTTTATAAAATATGCTCAAGGTTTTATCGTATTGCCAGGTGGAGTGGGTACACTTGATGAACTATTTGAAGCAATCACTTTAATACAAACCAAGAAAATAGGAAAAATCCCAATTATCTTGGTCGGCAAATCGTTTTGGGAAGGGCTAATTGACTGGATTAAAAAAACAATGTTATCAAAGGAAAAAAATATTAGTCCTGAAGATCTAGAGCTTTTTTCAGTAGTAGACACATCTGATGAAGCCTTAACTACTATTAATGATTTCTACACTAAATATGGTTTAAAACCTAATTTCTAAAAGAAATAGTTTGTTTTCTGATTTTTTAGTATTTTTACGCCTTAGTATAAAACTAATTATTAATTATGAAGAAAATATTTTTACTACTTACTTTATTTATATGCACACAGTCTTTTGCACAAAACAGAAACTATGAGGTTCCTACAAAAGATGCTTTTCAACCTATGTTTTCAATTGGTTCTGGATATTACAATTCTCTAGGTGATATAAAAGGCCCTGAAGGAAATTATTTATTAGGAAATATGGGGATTAATACTGGGATTAGGGTAAATCTCTCTGAAGATCTAGATCTTTCATTCCTGTTTTCATCGAATGCAAAATTACATGAAGAAGCTTCTCAAGATGAGAAATTTGAAACTGATCTTAATTCTATTGGTTTCAATTTAAATTATACTTTCAAAAATATTTCCAGAAATACCAAGATTTCACCATTTGCAACTTTTGGAGCACAATGGATGAACTACAGAACAACTATTAATAACTCCAATAAATCTCAAGAATCTGGAGTAAGTGTGCCATTAGGAATGGGTATTGCTTTAGATGTCTCTGAAAGAATCCGATTTGATGTAGGAATGAATTATCACTTATCCTTTGCTGATATTGATCAGGCAACTGATTTAGAAAGTAACGATAATTTTACTGTAGTAAACTTTACTATTCATTATGATTTATTTACTCCAAAACCTGATGAATACAATGATTATGATGAGTCAAACTATACAAATATTAACTTTAAAGCTATGGATATTGAAGATCATGATCGAGATGGAATAGCTGATATTGTTGATAATTGTCCAAGCACACCAAGAGGAGTAAAGGTAGATGAATTTGGTTGTGCTTTTGATGGAGATAATGATGGAGTACCTAATTATATGGATGAAGAACTAAATACAAAAATAGGAGAGATTGTAAATGAAAGAGGAATACAACTTACAGATGAAGAATATCATAGTATGTATTCGGAATATGACGCTGCCTCAAGAGAATACGCTAAATTCTATAACGATTCTGAAATTAAGAGAGATAACTACAAAACAGTTAATGAATATTTGATTGCTAAAGCAAATGCTTTCAATGATAAATATAATCAAAGTAATATAGATCCTCCAAAAGGAAAAAGATATAAGGTGCAAATTGGCAGATTTGCTGATGATATACCAATATATCTACAAAACAAATTTCTAAGTTATGAAGACTTAGAAAGTATTCCTCAAGAAGACGGAACATTTATTTATTGTGTTGGAGATTATGAAATTGTAGATGATGCTGAGAATAGACAAATGAATATTGAAGTAAAGGACAGATTATCAGAAACTGAGATTATTGTTATGGAGAACGAAAAAACTTCCTATTATGTTTATCCTATTCAGGAGAAAGATGAGGAAGAAGATAAGGAAGTGGTTATTGTAGATAACACGGACAATACAAACTCTATAAATAATACTGATTCTAATAGTATTAAAAACACTGAAGAATCTGAAACTATTGCCGATAATAAAGAGAAGGTTATTTACAGAGTTCAGGTAGGATTCTATAAAGAAGAACTTTCTGATAATATCTTTGAAGGATTAAATGTCACTTCAATAAGAGGGAATGGAGGAACTTATTATTATATTGGATCATTTACAGAACATCAAGATGCTCTTATTAAATATTCTGAGATGAAAGCTAGAGGATTTAATGACGCTTTTATTGTTACATTTAAGAATGGAGAGAGAATAAATATTAATAATGCTATAAAAACTGAAAGAAAAAATAAAACAAAAAGAAATAAAAGAACAAAAAAGAAGAAAGAGAAAAAAGAAACCATTAAAGAAGAGATTATAATTTCTGAAATTAGATTTATTGTACAAATTGGTGTTTGGGAAGGAGATTTAAATGAAGAAACACAAAATAAAATATCTTCAATAGGTAGAGTAAATAAAGTTCATGATAAGGGAATATTATACAAATATATTGCGGGAGAATATAATTCTTTAACAGACGCTGAATTCAGAAAATCAGAAGTTGCTCAAAATGGATTTACAGACGCTTTCATCTATGCTGAAAAAGATGGAGAAAGAATCCCTGTCAAACAAGCTCTTAGACTTTTAAATAAGTAATTATCAGCAAATACATTCAAAAAAAGGAGAACAATGTTCTCCTTTTTTTATATCTGTTTGGAAGCTTTTTTACTTCCTTCATAAATATCAAATCTGACAAACCTACATTCTAATTTTCCATTAAATATTTTAATTTTTCTAGAAGGTTTAAGTCCTATCATTTTTAAGTTCTCTATATCAGAAGAAATTAACCACACCGTACATCCTTTATAATTATGTTTAAGAGTGTCTCCTATTTTCTGATAAAACTCATTTATACCAATTCGTAATCTTTCCCCATAAGGAGGGTTAAAAACTACATGTGACCCTTGTTCTGCAGTAGATTCAAAAAAATCTTCCATCTTTATTTTGATATCATCTCTCATTAAAGCATTATTTATGTTTGATCTACATGCTCGTAATGACTTCTGAAAATTATCTGCCCCAGAAACAACTCCATAATATTCTTTTTCTTTTTCAAGTGAAATATCCCTTATCTTCTCCCAAAGCTCATTATCAAAGTTCTTCCATCCTTCAAAACCAAATCTCTTTCGAAAAATATTCGCTGGAATATTATTAGCAATCATAGACGCTTCCACCAATATTGTTCCTGAACCGCACATTGGATCATGAAAATTACTAATCTGATTCCAATCTGAAAGCAAGATTAAACCTGCTGCTAAAACCTCATTAATAGGAGCGTCAACTGAAGCGACTTTATAACCTCTTTTATGCAATGAATATCCTGAACTATCTAATGAAATTACAAAACTATTTCCACGAACATGAACATTAATCTGAACGTTTGGAGCTGCTACATCTACATTTGGTCGTTTACCACAGTTATCTCGAAATTTATCAGCAATAGCATCTTTTGTTTTTAAAGCGGTGTATTTACTATGAGAAAAAACATCCGAAACGCCAGAAGATTGAATTGCAAAAGTTTCATCCACACCAAAATATTGTTCCCAATTGTAATCATAAATTTTTCTATATAATTCTTGTTCATTTCTTGCTTTAAACTCAAAAATTGGTTTTAAAATCCTGATCGCTGTTCTCAGATTCAAATTTGCTTTATACATAAAACCTAAATCTCCTACAAATTCAACTGCCCTATTTAATATATGTATATTCTGAGCTCCTAAAGTATTTAACTCCTCTGCTAAAATTTCTTCTAGTCCAGACATGGTAGTAGCTACCATTTTATAATTCTGTTCTTTCATATTGCAAAGATAGACGTTTATTAAGAAATGATTAAGATTCTAACTAAAAAAAGGTCTATCAAAAAATGATAGACCTCTCCTTAAATAATAAGTAAAGCTAAATTAAGACATTGCGTTTACTTGCTTTGTCAATTTCGATTTTAAGTTTGATGATTTATTCTTATGAATAATATTTCTTTTAGTTAATTTATCTATCATAGATGTAACTTTAGACAATAAGGTTATAGCTTCTTTCTTAGTTTTCATATCTTGAAGTTTCTTTATAGCATTTCTAGTAGTCTTATGAAAATACTTATTTAATAATCTTCTTTTTTCAGTTTGTCTAATTCTCTTAATTGCAGATTGATGAGTTGCCATATTCTTTAATTTATATTATGTAGCCCGACGGAGAATCGAACTCCGGTTACATGGATGAAAACCATGCGTCCTAACCACTAGACGACCGGGCCAGTTTTACCCAAAATTGGATTGCAAATGTATACTTTTTTTATTATTTCACAAATAAAAATAATTTATTTG
>JABHQB010000017.1 GCA_018695965.1 Flavobacteriales bacterium
AACTCCTTCCCTTCTTTTTCTTCCAAAATACCTTTTTTAGATAGAAGTGCATTTGCCAATCTCTCTTTTACTGTTCTTTGTGCGATACTCATTGATTGAGATTCAGCCAACCTTAAATCCTTTGAAAGAACTTTCATCACTCTTAGTGCAAATTCATTCTCATCTTCAACTAATTCAAAGAATTTCTTTTTGGAGATAAAGCAAGTTCTAGTTTCTTCTAAAGCCTCAGCTGAAGCGAAATATGTCTCATCCGAAACTAAGGATCTATAACCTATTATATCTCCAACATTAGCAACTCTAACAATCTGATCCTTACCATCAGAACCTAATTTATATATTTTAACTTTTCCTTTGGAAACACAATGTAGACCAAAAGGTTTAAAGCCTTCTGAGAATATTATTTCTCCTTTTTTATATTTATTACCGCTTTTATTTCCTGACACACCTTGTAAAACTTCATGTTTAAAGCTACAAAAAATAGATTTTCCTAAAGATGGGCAATCTTCACAGTTTACAATATTTATTTTCTCTGACATCAACAGCAAAAATAATAAACTCAGACTAGATTATATTTATAATCTAATCTTTTCTTACTTTTTTTTAATTGCATATCTTCTTAAATACATTTGAAATATTCAAATGGTTCTAAGCAATCTTTTGTATAAGTAAGTTTCTAATCACTCTCTATAGCGTCCCTCTCCTAGATTGTTCTGCTTCTATCGATTCAAATAACGCTTGGAAATTTCCTTTACCAAAAGACTGCGCTCCTTTTCTTTGAATGATTTCAAAGAATAAAGTTGGTCTGTCCGTAAGTGGTTTTGTGAAAATCTGTAATAAATATCCTTCATCATCTCTATCCACCATAATTCCGTGCTCTTTTAATATATTCATATCCTCCTCAATTTGGCCTACTCTACCACCAACTGTATCATAATAAGTACCAGGAACATAAAGAAACTCTACTCCTCTCTTTTTCATTTCAGATACTGTAAATACAATATCATCAGTTGCAACTGCAATATGTTGACAACCAGGACCACCATAAAAATCTAAATACTCTTCAATCTGAGATTTCTTTTTTCCTTCTGCTGGCTCGTTAATTGGGAATTTAATTCTTCCATTTCCGTTAGTCATCACCTTACTCATTAATGCAGTAAATTGAGTAGAAATATCTTTATCATCAAAAGTTATCAAATTTGCAAATCCCATAGTTTCATTATAGAATTTTGCCCAAGTATTCATTTCTCCCCAACCTACATTTCCTACCATATGATCAATGTATTTCAATCCAACAGATTCAGGATTATAGTGTGATTCCCACTTTTCAAATCCTGGCATAAAAGTCCCATTATAGTTTTTACGCTCCACGAAAATATGAACGGTATCTCCATAAGCATGAATTCCTGCTCTTACAACTTCACCATCTTCATCTTTTTCAGTTCTTGGCTCAAAATAAGACTTAGCTCCTCTTTTAGTCGTTTCTTTCCAAGACTTTTTTGCATCCTCTACCCAAAGAGCAATTACTTTTACTCCATCACCATGTTTTGTAATATGTTCATCAATTGCAGTTTTATACGTTCCTGGCATAGGAGTTGTAAAAACCAATCTGATTTTATCCTGAACAACCACATAAGAAGTTCTATCCTTTATACCCGTTTCCAAACCTGCATACGCAAGAGATTGGAAACCTAATGCTGTTTTATAAAAATGAGCTGCTTGTTTTGCATTCCCAACATAATACTCTACATAATCAGTTCCTAAAATTGGCAAGAAATCCTCTGCATCAGGGAATATTTTTTCCAATCCGTAATTAAAATTTTTTACTTGTGTTAAATCTTTCATTTCAATGTGTTTTTATTTCCAACTTTTATAATAATCATCTACCTCCAGTTTCAATGCTTCTTCTGTAATCATAAGAGGATTGAATGGATCAATCATAACTGCAAGTTCTTCAGTAGATTTTTTTCCAACACTTCTTTCAATTGCACCAGGATGAGGTCCGTGAGGAATCCCTCCAGGATGCAAAGTAATTTGTCCTTTTTGTATATTGTTTCTACTCATAAAATCACCATCAACATAATACAAAAGTTCCTCAGAATCAATATTTGAATGGTGATAAGGTGCTGGAATTGCTTCCGGGTGATAATCGTATAATCTAGGAACAAATGAGCAAACCACAAAACCTGCTGCTTCCCATTGCTGATGAATTGGAGGTGGTAAATGAATTCTACCGGTTATTGGCTCAAAATTAAAAATTGAGAATGCATAAGGATAATGAAATCCATCCCAACCAACTACATCAAAAGGATGATTTTCATGTGTATATTCCCAAATAATACCTTGTTTTTTTGACAATACTTTAAATTCTCCTTTTTCATCATGAGTTTGTAAATCCTCCGGCAATCTGAAATCTCTTTCGCAAAATGGAGAATGTTCTAATAATTGACCAAAATGGTTTCTATATCCTTTTGGAGTGAAGATTGGAGAAAACGATTCTACAAAAAGTAATCTGTTATCTTCTGTATCAAAATCAATTTGATAAGTTACTCCTCTAGGGATAATAAGGTAATCACCATATTTGAATTCAATTTTTCCATACATAGTTATTAACTTTCCACTTCCTTCATGGACAAACAACATCTCATCAGAATCAGAATTTCTAAAGAAATAATCCTTTGAAGAAGACTTAGGACGAGCTAAACCAATATGTAAATCAGAATTTGCAAAAAGTACTTTTCTACTCTCCAAATAATCATCTTCTTGTGGAATTGAAAATCCTTGAAAACTCATAGCTTTCATATTTTTTTCAATAGCAATTTTTGGGGTAGTGTCTCTAAGTTTTTTTATCTCAGAAACTACAGTTGGTGGGTATAAGTGATAAATTAATGACGACATTCCTGCAAATCCTGCAGTTCCGAAAAGCTCTTCTTGATAAAGACTCCCATCTTCCTTTTTAAAGGTAGTGTGTCTTTTATGTGGCATATCACCTAACTTATGATATCTTGGCATACTGTTATTTTCTATAAAATTAATTTTACAAAATAAGGCAGAACACTATATATAAAACATGATATTTGTCACAGTTGACAAATCATTGCATAGTTGGATTATTAATCTTAATCTATTAAACACCTTTCTAGAATATCTATGAAGTTCTAGCATTTAGTGAGTTAAAAATCTTTTTTCTTACTTTTAGAAACAATCATTTTTAAAGGTATAAACATCCAAAGCATTAGCATGATTGATGTAATTAACATTCCAACAGAAGTGCCAAAGAAATTCTGCAAAACAGCGCCAGTATAACCTAACAATGCTGAGATATCTAATTTAAGAATTATCAGTATCCTTGATAAATCAATCGGGTTAAAAACACTTGCTCCAAGCGCAAAATATTCCAATGGATATTCGTCAAATATTACAAGTGAAACTAGAAATAACCCATCATAAATTACTGCCGTAAAAAGCCAAGCAAGTATAGCAAAACCAATTCCTTTTATTTTATCCTCATTAGCAAGAGCTATATTATAAGAAATAGCTGTAAAAATAAAGGTAAGCACTCCCCCCACTATAAGTATTGATATAAAGTCAAAAATATCTGCTGACATAAATATTCCATAAGATAAAAAAGGAATTCCTAAACCTGCTACAAGACTTAATGTAAGCGAGATTGAGAGACCTAAAAACTGTCCCAAAAAGATAGTTCTTCTTTTTAAAGGTTGTGCCAATAATAGTTCCACAAACTCTTTTGAATTATAGTGATACATTGCTCCAAAAATTGCTCCAATTAAAGGAGTTAAAACCACAATAACATTCATAAGTGTAATGATAGATTTTGATAAATCATTATTAAGGAAAAGTAATACAAATCCTAAAAATAAATAGAAGAAGAAATAGATGTAGCTCCACTTACTTCTCATCAAATCGTAAAAACTATATTTTAATATTTTAATCATTTGATTTCTGTATTATGTTTGCAATTGCATGTTCTAAATTCCCCTCATTTGTTTCTTCTTTTAATGATTCTATTGTGCCATTAAAAGATACATTCCCTTCAAGCAAAAACACAATCTCATCTGAAATTTCCTCTATAAAACTCATAATATGAGATGTAATTATTATTGTTTTATTTTTAGATTTTTCAGCAATAATGAGTTTTTTGAGTTCAATAAGCGATAAAGGATCTAATCCAGTGGTTGGCTCATCCAATATAATAATTGGAGAATCGAACATAAAAGTAAGTACAATGTTTACTTTCTGTTTTGTGCCTCCTGAAAGAGTAGCTAATTTCTTATTTAAAGAATCCTCTAAATCAAATAACTTTATAAGTTCAGTTTCTTTTGTTTGTTGAGGTCTTAATGTTTTTATCATTTCTATTAGCTCTACTACCCTAAGATTAGGAGGGAAATTGGCTATTTGTGGCATATAAGAAATCTTTTTCCTGTAAATCCATTTGCCAATTATTTCTTCATTATTTAATTTTATAGAGCCACTGTTGGGTATTACCATTCCTAAAATACATTTAATAAGTGTAGTTTTTCCTGAACCATTTGGACCTAATACTGCAAAAATTCCTTCACCCAAAGCGCTCATATTTAGCCCATCAAGAACTTTTAGTTTTCCAAAACTTTTATGTAGATTCTCAATTGTTATCATTTGTTTATTCTTTTTAGAACAGGTTTAAAATCCTGCAATTCTTTTGGTGTAAATATTGGTGATACTTTCTCAGAAAAATTTACAATATCAATAAATAGACTTCTATGTAAAATTATAGTTTCGGGAGTTTTATTAACGACATATGAAAACAATTTTACAGGACGATAGGGAACATCTCCAACACCATTTTTATCTAAATCATATCCCGTATAACCACTCCAATAATTTCCATTAAACATATTCCCATTTTGCCTTCCCTGATAAGAAATATCAAATGTATTATTTAGAAAATCATTATTATAAAATATATTATCATAACACCCCCCAGTAATTTTTGTAGCCCAACCATTGCTTTTGAAAATATTATTGAAATAATTAACCCTAGTTGAGCCTTCTGCATTTATACCTATAGTGTTTTGAATAAAAGTATTATTAGATATTTCTGCATCATAAATCTCTTTAAGCAATAATCCATAAGATGCTGTTCCCCAGTTATATTGAAATATATTGTTTGTCATAACTATATCTTTTGAAAACATAACAGCAACTCCAGCTCCATTTCTCTCAAAAATATTATCTTGATAACTATTACTATTTGAGAACATAAAGTGCAATCCATATCGAACATGGTTTCTACTTTCATTTTTGTAAGTATTACTATTTTTTACAAATTCTAAATATATTCCATCACGCATTTGAGAAATGGTATTACCATATATTTCTACATTATTTGAGTGCCACAAATGAATACCATTACCCGAACTTATTTCATCTTTTGCATTCCCATTAATTACATTATTTCTAACAATTCCGTTCTCTGATTTTTGAATAAGAATTGCAAAAAAAGGATTATTGAATGTGTTATTTTCAAAAATAAAGTTTGAGATCCTAAATGTATAAATTCCTGAAATATCTTTTGTGTAAGAAGTTTTTATATTATTGATTGTAAAACCAGAAATGCTAACACTATCGGCAATAACATTAAAACATCCACCTTTAAAATCAGCATCAATAATTGCCTCTTCCCCAATCAATGTTAGTGGTTTATCAATTATAATATCATGTTCTTTATACAAGCCTTTTGAAACAATAATAGTATCGTGAGTATTGGCATTACTTATAGCATTAGAAACGTTAGTAAAATTACAATTATCACAAACAATAATGTTTTGGGCAGATACTTGCCAAAACAGAAAACATAAAAAGAAGATGGATAGGTTTTTTTTCATGATGTACTATTAAATAGGGTTTATCTCTTAAAACAATCTATCTCATAACTTTAAATTCTGTTTTTATTTCATTCCAATTATATAGTTGCCCGCCCTTTTCAATTTTAGCTTGTAAAGCTAATTCTTTTGTCTTAAAAGCAGTTAAGTTTCTTCCCATTGGACTAGGTAAAGCTTTGCTTATTAGAAATGTACACTCTTTTGCATTATATAAATCAGATGGAGTATTAAATACATTAGTAAGGTAAAGCTCGTATTTTTCAACATCCGTTCTCGCCATCTCATTTAGCATACATTCAATAGCATCATAAACAAAAACTTTTCCTTTTGTGGTAACAATTTCAGCAGCATGTTGCCTATCTACAATATGCATTTTACAATAATGACAATCATCACTACCATAGTTTATTTCTTTTGGTTCTATAGAACATGAAGACAATAAAGCGATAAAAAAAATAGATAATTCAAATTTTCTTGTAGTTTTCTTTTTATTAAAGATATACCAGCTTTTGGAATAATTTTCTTCTTTTTTAGCTGTAACAAAAGCAAGTAAGGAAAGAAAAATTCCTGTTAATAAAAAATAAGATCCAGATGTAGGTATTGATGTTGCTGTAAAGTTTAGAATAGTTTTTCTGCCAATAAGTGGAGGTTGATAAGCCATAGGATTTCCAAACTCATCTAGAAATTTTATTGCAGCATGAGAATCTAAATTATGCCCGTAATTATATTCCCATAACCAAAAATCATACATTCCTAAAACACCTAATATACACATCATAAAAAACCACGTGATGTATAATTTCCTCTTCCTACTTAATCCAAATAAAACACCTAAAATTATCATAAAGCCTACAATAAATGGAAAGATCTTAAATTCAGGAATAAAATCAGGAATCTCAGCCATACCAATATAATGATTCATTAAATTTATATTTTTCAAATCATTAGGATTCATATCTACTATTTTATTAATCCAGATATTCATTCCTAATGGCTCAGGGTATTGAGGAGCTCCTAATGTTATTTGCCACATTGGCATTACAAATAATGCAAACAATAGTAAGGGTCCTATAATCATTAATATTTGAGATTTTCTCATCTTCATTTTTTTAGTTTTAGAAAAGAAACGGATATCTTTATAGATTACATTGATATCCGTTTCCTGTTAAATGACAGCATTAACCAAGCGTATCACTTATATTACTCGTCATCTAATGACCAACTTAGTTTGATGTTAGAATTTCTTGGGGAGACTCTAACATAGCCTTGCATTTCCTGATGTAAGGCTGAACAGAAATCAGTACAATAAAATGGCCAAACTCCTTCTCCTTTTGGTTCCCAAATAAATGTTTCGGTTTGCCCGGGCATAATTAACAATTCAGATGTATTTGCTCCAATCATTGCTATTCCATGTGGCACATCATAATCCTGTTCAAGATTAGTAACATGAAAATAAACTTTATCACCAACTTTTACTCCTTCAATATTGTCAGGTGCAAAATGGCTTCTAATAGAAGTCATATAAATATGTACTTCATTCCCGTTTCTAACAACTTTAACATCTTTCTCACTCTTTGTTACATGGGGATGATGATTATCCTCTAGGTTATAGATTTTTTTCGACTTATTCTTTATTATTTCAGCTGGAATAGCTGCTGCATAATGAGGTTCCCCAATTGTTGGGAAATCTGACAACAATTCCATTTTGTCTCCTGATATATCGTATAATTGAGCTGAATGACATACTTCAGGACCTGTTGGCAAATAACGATCTTTTGTTATCTTATTTAATACAACCATGTATTTTCCAAATGGTTTCTGTGAATTACCTCCAGGAATCATTAAATGTCCAGGAGAATAATACGTAGGTTTCTTATCAAGCACTTCCCAAGTTCCTAATTTCCATTTTACTACTTCAGAAGATATAAAAAATGTAGTATAAGCATTCCCTTTATTGTCAAATTCTGTATGAAGAGGTCCCAATCCAGGCTGCTTAACTACTCCTGCAAGTGCATCTTCAAAATTAATTATTGGAATTCCATAAGCTTCTCCATCAAATTTTTTATTTTCAATGGCATCTATCATTTTTGTGAATGAATGAATTGTTACATTAGCAGATAATTTTCCACTACCTACAATATACTCTCCGCTAGGATCAACATCGCATCCGTGTGGCGATTTTGGCATAGGTAAGAAGTAAACTAAACCTGGCAATTCAGATGGATCAAGAATCCTAACTTCACTTTCCATCGTAGTGGTCGCCATTTGTGTGTGCTCATCATATACATTATGCGCATATTTAGTTTTCATAGTTGAAAACTTACCTGCCTTAATATATTCCTCTGCTTTTTTCCAGTTTACTGCTGCAATAAAATCTTTATCTCTTTGTGATGCATTTACTTCAAGCAAGGTATGGCTTTCCTCAACATTATAAGTGGAAAAAAACATCCATCCATGAGATTTCCCTCTCCCTGGATGAGCTTTATCATAATCAAATCCTGGCATCATAATTTGAAAAGATAGATCCATTTCTCCTGAATCTTGATCTACACCAACGAATGACAATACTCCTTTGAAGTTTCCTTTGTATTCATTAATTGGCATATCCCTTTGCGGAACCGGAACTGCAAAGCGTGTTCCTGCTACAACATATTCTGTATTATCTGTGACATAAGGAGAACTATGGTTTCCTGCCGAATTAGGCAGTTCAATGATTTCTGCAGTTTCAAAAGTAGTTAAATCAATTCGAGCAATTCTTGGCGTATTGTTCTCATTAATAAAACACCATCTACCATCCAATTCTCCATTTGTTTGTGAAATATCAGGGTGGTGAGCATCACCCCAAGGTATAAATCCATAAGAGGTGTTCAGCATTGGCTTTGTTTCTTCATTATAGCCATATGCTTTTTCAGCATCTTGAGAAAATACAGGAATGACCTTAAATAGTCTCCCTGAAGGTAAACCATGCACAGCTAATTGCCCACTAAATCCTCCTGATAAGAAAGCATAATATTCATCATGTTCCCCTGGGGCTACATATACTTTTTCAGCTGTACTACTGTTTAATGCACCTTTATTTGAGTTCCCCCACCAACTTACAAACAGGACTGATATACCTATAATTCCGATTATTAAAATATTTTTTTTCATTGTTTTATTGTTTTTTGGGTTAATAAATCTTTTCTATATATCGTTTTGTCTAAAAAACTCTAGTATCGCTCTTGTTTCAGATTCTGTTAAACTTTGGTTTGCCATTGGCGACATGTATTCCATTAATAATTGTTTTGCCAATTGGTTTTCTTTTACCATCTCATCAGGATTCATTATCATATTCATAATCCATTCTGGCGTTCTTCTTTTGGTAACACCCGTCATTGCTGGTCCAATTTTTCTTTTATCCATTTTATGACAAGCAGTACATTTAGTTTCAAAAAGGATTGAACCTTCAGACGCTAAAGCATCATCAATTTTTCCACTTATATCAACTGAAGTGATTGGTCCAATTCCTTTATCTTGCATTGGATCAATTTCTTTTGTTTCCACAACTTTTACTTCTTCAGATGTTGTTTTATCCCCTCCGTCACCTCCACATGATGATAAGAAAAAAGTAGCTAGTAATCCTAAAGCTAAAATTTTATTTATATTTTTCATTTTTTTGTTTTTTAAATTAATATTATAGTAAAATTACTTTGTCAATTACATTAACAATTCCATTTGAGGTTTGTACTGAACCTAGGATTTTACAACCATTAATAAATACATCTTCACCTTCAACG
>JABHQB010000018.1 GCA_018695965.1 Flavobacteriales bacterium
AATTAATGTTTGTCCGATAGAAGTAAAACTAATCAGAGATAAAATTAGGATATAAAGATGCTTATTCATTTGTTTGCAAAAATATAAATAAAGTTGAGCTACTAATAAACTCATCAATTTTTTGTTTAGTATGTTTGCGGTCTTAAATAAATAATTATGAAGTCACCTGTTTCTTCAAAAATTGTACCAATATTTTATCTTTTAATTGGTTTAATTTTTCTTTGTTTCCCTCAAATTCCTCATAAAGATATTACTAACGTAGACAACATAATAGGAGAGGAAGTGTCTCTTGTCTTTACAAGAGAGATTGGTGTTTTATTCATTGTTATTGCAATTCTGATTCGACAGATTTATTCAACTTCAGAAAGTGTGTATAGGTTGATGAATACTACTTTTTTAGTTGTGATGATTTTATTATCGTCTATTAGTATATTGATGTATTTTTTAATTCCATCTCATCCACTCCAACTTATAGTTACGACACTTATTAACATTGCGTTTTTCTTTGTATATCTTTGGGAACGAAAATAGCAAGAAAATAATCGAATGAAAAAGGTGTTGATTTTATGTACTGGAAATTCCTGTAGATCGCAAATGGCTGAAGGTTGGTTAAAACATTTCACTTCTACAGAGAATGTAGAAGTTTACTCTGCAGGTACAAAACCAGAAGTGGTAAATCCGTATGCTGTAAAAGTAATGAGTATAGAAGGAATAGATATTTCTTCTAATAAATCTAATAATGTTGATGAATATAAAGATGTAGAATTTAACTTTGTCATTACAGTTTGTGATAACGCACAAGAACTTTGCCCCATCTTCCCATCTGCTTCTAGAATGATACATAATAGTTTCCCAGATCCAGCAAAAGCAAGAGGTACTACAGAAGAACTAATCAAAGTGTATTCTGATGTAAGTAATGATCTAAAGAAATTTATGGAAAAATTTGCAAATGACAAACTCTTGGTCTAGAAATTAGTAGTAAAAATCTTGTGTAAAAATATTCTCGTTATTTAACCTATCTTTTACTACTACTTTTAAAGTGTGTTCTCCTTTTTTTAGTTTTTCTCTTTCTATGTAATATATAAGTAAGTTGGTTTTAAAATCGTATTCCATCAAAATCCATTTACCATCTATTTCTCCTCTGTAAAATGATATTCCACTTTCGTTATCAACTATTTTTACAGAGATTTCTCCTGCATAATTAACATTTGTATTATCTGTAAAATTATAATCATAAATTACAGGATTTACAGTGTCGGCTATGACAGAAAACTTTCCAAATTCTCTGGTTTTTGCAAGTATATTGCCATCTTTCCAGGTTTTCCCTTTGTATTTAAAAGTTCCGTCATCTCTAACTTGTGCAATATAAACTTTATCTTTCAGGTTATTAGGAATGTCTGATTTTATAGAAACCACATATTCTTTATGCAAAGGAATGTTTTTATTCATAAAATTATGAATTTCAGATAAGGTATTATTAGTTCTAGGTGTCTCAGAATAAGAAATATCACAGTTTTCATACAGACTGTATCTTTCTAAATGTGCTTCAAAATTTAAAGAAGAATAAATATTTTCTTGATTATAAATAAATTGATTGTCTTGTTCAGTCTTATTAAATTTGTTTTTACTTTCTTTAGATTGGATATTAAAATTTAATGTAGATGTGTTTCCTTTAATATCGGATACTTCAAATCTTATTTTATGAAGTAAACTATCGGTAAAATTTATAATTCCTTTATTTATGTTTTTCTTGTAATTAGACAATTTATTATAGGGAAGTGTATAACATCTGTTAAATCTGATTGACTGATCAATATAACATCCGTAATCAATATGAGAATTGATAAATCTTTTTTCCGAAAAATTAAGTTCATCAACTTCAAAATGATGAATTAGATTATCATCAATAAATAATTTTATTGCATACACTCCATTTTTGTTGTTAGGAGCTCCGTTTTGCCTATCAATTGTAGAAATACCAAATGAAATATCTCCATGTACTGTTATCTCAGAATTATTATTCAATAAATACCCCTCCTCATCTTTCTTTAAAGAGATTCTAAGATCTTTATTTTTATTATTTATTGTTGAGTTGTTATGAGTATAGATCTTTATTTCTGATAGTACTGGATTTATATTGTCATCAACTTCAAAACCAAAAAAGAGAGGGTTTAATGTGTGCTCTGTTTTTGTGTCTCTAATCTCAAAATGTAAGTGAGGCCCACCGCTTCCTCCTGAGTTTCCCGATAAACCAATAACATCTCCTTGTTTTACTAAAAGAGTGTTTCTTGCTGGATAGTAATTTATTTCAAAACTTTCTTTTTTATATTGTTGTTGGTTTATTATTTTCTTTATCTCATCATTAAAAATCTGCATATGTGCGTATACAGATGTATGCCCTGTTTCTGGATGAACTATGTAAATTACTTTGCCATATCCCCAAGTAGAAACTTTTATTCTGCTAATGTATCCATCCGCAATTGATCTAATCTCTTTACCTTCTACGCTTTCAGTTTTTATATCAATTCCAGTATGAAAGTGATTACTTCTTAATTCTCCAAAAGTTCCTGAAAGTAATAACGGAAAATCGAAGGGTGAAATATAATTCTGAGAGATTGAACTAATTGATATAAGGGTAAATAGCAGTGTGCAAAACCTTTTCATGGAATTATTTTAATAAGATTTACAAATATAACATCAAACTATATTAGAAATTGCTATAAAATCTATAAGTTTGTAACAAATTAATTGGTATGAAAAATTTAGTTGAAAATATTGAGAAGAAAGTCAATAAACTAATACAATTATATCAATCTGCTCAGAAAGAAAAAGAGGAGACTCTGACAGAGAATAATCAGTTAATATCAGATTTATCTGATAAAGACAAAATAATAAATAGTTTAGAAGAAAAGATAAAGTTATTAAGAATAACAAAGTCGGTAAGTACTCAGGATGATGAAAAAAACAAAGAAAGCCGACAGAAAATAAATGAGTACGTGCGGGAGATAGATAAGTGCATTGCACTTTTGAACAAGTAGTCAGAATCTAAAATAAGATGTCGTTAAAGATAAAAATAAATATAGCAAACAGGATATATCCTATGACTATAAATCGAGATGCGGAAGAAAATATACGTAAATCGGTGAAAAAGATTGAAGAGCGACTGAAATTCTACGAAAAGAATTATGCTATAAAAGATCGGCAAGATTTACTAGCAATGTGTCTGATTGAAATAGCTACAAAACTAGAATCTGTAAATGATAGTGACACAAAAGATAATAATGATATTGAGATAAAATTATCGTCTATCGAATCTGCTTTGTCAGAAATTATATAGTTCTTTTACATAAAAATTAATTACCCGCATTAGTTAGAATTGTTAAATTCAACAGATAAGAAATTAGAGTATGACTCGGTTTTTTAAAAACAGGCCTCAACCCATTAGGGTTTCTCTTTAATGAGAACAGTGGACGTTTGAGATTGACTGGCATCTTTATCCCTATTTAATTAGGAATTTAACAGAACTATTGCGGGTTTTTTTATTAACCAAATTAAACTAAATAAATGGAACCAATTACAATTATTATTGGGCTTGTAGCCCTGTTGTTAGGATCTGTAATCACTTTTTTCATTATTAAGAATCTTGATTTAGCAAAGAGTAAAAGTCTACTTAAAGATGCTGAAAAAGAGGCAGAAAGAATTAAAAAGGAAAAAATATTACAAGCTAAAGAGAAGTTTATAGAATTGAAATCACAGCATGATAAATCTATAAATGAAAAAAACCGAGAATTTAATAAGTCTCAAAATAGGGTTAAAGAAAAAGAAACAAAACTTAATCAGAGATTAGGAGAGATGAATCGTAAAGAGAAAGATCTTACGGAAGAAAAATCTATCCTAGAAAAACAAAAATCTGCTGTTGTAAAAAAGCAAGAAGATCTTGATTCTAACAAGCAAAAACAGATTCAGCAATTAGAGGAAATATCAAATTTAAGTGCAGAAGAAGCTAAGAAAGAACTTATAGAAACTCTGAAAGATGAGGCGAAAACGGAAGCTTTAACAATAATTCAGAATACCATTGAAGAAGCGAAACTTACTGCAAACCAGGAAGCGAAAAAAATTGTGATACAGACAATACAAAGAACTGCTACTGAACATGCAATTGAGAATGCTGTGTCTGTTTTTAATATAGAGTCGGATGATATAAAAGGTAGGATTATTGGTAGAGAGGGTAGAAATATCCGTGCTTTTGAAGAGGCAACTGGGGTAGATGTTATTGTTGATGACACTCCTGAAGCAATTATCATTTCTTGTTTTGATTCTGTAAGGAGAGAAATTGCTCGTCTTTCTCTTCATAAATTAGTTACAGATGGAAGAATTCATCCTGCTAGAATTGAAGAGGTTGTTAAGAAAACAACTAAAGAGATAAATGATGAAATTATTGAAATAGGTAAGAAAACTACTATTGATTTAGGTATTCATGGTTTACATCCTGAACTTATTCGTATGGTTGGAAGAATGAGATATCGTTCTTCTTACGGACAAAATCTTTTACAACATTCTCGTGAAACAGCTAATTTGTGCGCTACTATGGCTTCCGAATTAGGATTAGATAGTAAAGCAGCAAAAAGAGCTGGTTTGTTGCATGATATTGGTAAAGTTCCAGAAGATAATGCTGAAACTCCTCA
>JABHQB010000019.1 GCA_018695965.1 Flavobacteriales bacterium
TCCTAATGTCTATCTAATAAAAACAGATGTAAATGGAATAGAACAATGGTATCAAACATTTGGAGGAACAGATGATGATTATGGTACGTCCGTTCAACAAACCACAGATGGAGGATATATTATCACGGGAGGTGCAGATAGTTATCCACCAGATATCTATCTTATAAAAACAGATGCAAATGGAATAGAACAATGGAATCAAACATTTGGAGGGGTAAGTACTGATGTCGGCAGGTCCATTCAACAAACCACAGATGGAGGATATATAATTACAGGATATACATGGTCTTTTGGAAATGGATCGGCTGATATCTATCTTATAAAAACAGATGGAAATGGAAATGTAACTTCAGAGTTTACTATTCCAATTAATCCAAACAGAAAATTAGAAAAGGTAGTTGATATATTAGGTAGAGATATAAATCCTGAAAAAAACAAACCTTTTATAGAAATCTACAATGATGGAACAGTAGAGAAGAAAATGATTATTGAATAAATATCTTTTAAGAAGGAAACAAAATGAGAAAAAAGATATGCTTATGGTCTTGTCCTAGAAATGTTTCTACTGCACTTATGTATTCCTTCAGAGAACGTCCTGATACTTTAGTTTTTGATGAACCTTTATATGCACATTATTTACAAGTTTCTGGAGCGAAACATCCAGGAAGAGAAGATACATTAGTTTCTCAGGAAAATGATGGAGAGAAAGTGGTACAAGATATCATATTAGGAGATTATCAAAAACATTGTTTTTTTAAGTTGATGACTCATTTCCTAATTAACATTGATAAAGAATTTTTAAAAAAGGTAACAAATATTATATTTATTAGAGACCCTAAAGAGATTATCCTTTCTTATTCTAAAGTCATTAAATCACCTAAAATGTCAGATATAGGAGTTAAAATGCAATTTGATTTATTTAATTATTTAGAAAAGTCAAATTCCAAAGCTATTGTTTTGGATGCAAGACATCTTTTAGAGAATCCAGAAGAGATTTTAAAGAAATTATGTGATATGATTGATATTCCTTATTTTAAAGATATGTTAGAATGGGAGAGAGGTCCAAAAGAAGAGGATGGTGTTTGGGCAAAATATTGGTATGATAATGTTCATGATTCTACATCATTTCTGCCATACAAAAAGAAGGATATTCAGCTTGCTAAAGATCTAGAATCTTTATATCAAGAATGTCTTCCTTATTATAATTTTTTAACTGAAAAATCAATTAAAACATGATACAACAATTTGACGATAGAAACAAGGATATAAAAGTTTGGATAAATGGGGATTTACTTAATAGAAATGAGGCTAAAATTTCTGTTTTTGATAGTGTAGTGCAAGGTGGAGACTCTGTTTGGGAAGGGATTAGAGTATATGATGGAAGAATATTTTGTTTAGACAAGCATTTGAAAAGATTAATGGAATCTGCAAAAAGTATGGATTTTAAAGATATTCCATCCGTAGATGAAATTAAAAACGCTATTTTTTCTACATTAAAAGCAAATAACATGATAGATGAAACTCATATCAGATTAACTCTAACAAGAGGAGAGAAGATAACATCTGGAATGAACCCTCAATTGAATCAGTTTGGATGTACTTTAATTGTTCTTGCAGAATGGAAATCATCTATTTATGATGGGAAAGATTTGAAATTAGTTACCTCTAATATCAGAAGAAATTCTCCTTTATGTTTGGACTCTAAAATTCATCATAACAATCTAATAAATAATATTCTGGCAAAAATTGAAGCAAATCATGCTGGAGTAGATGATGCTTTAATGTTAGATATAGATGGATTTGTTTCTGAAACAAACGCCACCAATATCTTTATGATTAAAGATGGAATAGTATATACTCCTTTTCCAAAGGCATGTTTGCCAGGTATCACTAGACAAACAGTTATAGATATCTGTCAATCAAATAATATTCCAATAATTGAAAAAGATATATCTGTAACAGAAATGTATAATGCTGATGAAGTTTTTTCTACAGGAACTATGGGAGAATTAGCAAGAGTAGAAGAAATTGACAAAAGAAAGATAGAGAATAAAGGAGATGTACTATCTAATCTACAGAATTTATTCAGAAAGTTAACAGAAAAAGATGGTGAAAAGATACCTTTCTAATCTGTTTTTTCTTTCTTTTTAGCAGAAGGCTTCTTCTTTTGTTTTACTAATTTCATAACTAGTTTGTCACCTTCTTTATTTAAATCTACTTTAATACTATCTCCCTCCGTAATATTGGAGTTGATTATTTCTTCCGCTAAAGGATCTTCAAAATATTTTTGAATAGCTCTTTTAAGTGGCCTTGCTCCAAAATGTTGGTCAAATCCCTTGTCTGCTATAAAATCTTTTGCTTTTCCTGATATTTTTACAGAATAACCAATCTCCATAATTCTTTTCAAAATATCTTCCATTTCGATATCAATAATTTTATTAATATGTTCTTTCTTAAGACTATTAAAAACAATAACATCATCTATTCTGTTCAAGAATTCTGGAGCAAAACTTTTTGCAAGAGCCTTCTTTATAACACTCTTTGAATGATCATCAGTATTGTCTTTTCTAGAAGAAGTATTAAAACCAACACCTTGTCCGAAATCTTTTAATTGTCTAGAACCAATATTAGAAGTCATAATTATTATGGTATTCTTAAAGCTGACTTTTCTACCCATGCTATCTGTAAGCTCTCCATCATCTAAGGCTTGAAGTAAAATATTAAATACATCCGGATGAGCTTTCTCAATTTCATCTAACAATATAATAGAGTAGGGTTTTCTTCTTACTTTCTCAGTAAGTTGACCTCCTTCTTCGTATCCAACATAGCCTGGAGGAGCTCCAATCAAACGAGAAACAGCAAATTTCTCCATATACTCACACATATCTATTCTGATTAATGATTCTGTAGAATCAAACATTTCTTCAGATAGAGATTTTGCAAGATGGGTTTTTCCAACTCCAGTAGGTCCTAAAAAAATAAAAGAACCAATTGGCTTGTTAGGATCCTTAAGTCCAACTCTGTTTCTTTTTATTGCTTTTACAATCATATTGATTGCATCATCCTGTCCAATAATCTTATTTTTTAGGTTTTCAGGCATTTTTACAAGCTTTTTACTTTCTCTAGTTGAAACTCTCTGAACAGGGATACCTGTCATCATTGCAACAACATTTTCTACATTTTCTTCTGTAACTACCTCTTTTTTACTTTTCAGTTGTTTTTCCCACACATCTTTCGCATGAGAAAGTTTAGATTCAATAGATTTTTCCTTATCTCTGATTGTAGCAGCATCTTCAAACTTTTGTTTACTAATTGCTTCTTTCTTCTCTGATCTTATTTCGTCTAGATCTTTTTCCAAGTCCAAGATATTTTTTGGCACCTCAATATTTGTAATATGAACTCTAGAACCAGATTCATCTAAAGCGTCTATTGCTTTGTCTGGTAAATATCTGTCATTCATGTATCTATTGGTTAGGTAAACGCAAGCTTCTATTGCCTCATCAGTATATTGTACATTATGATGATCTTCATACCTATCTTTAATGTTCTGTAGTATTTCTAGTGTTTCCTGAGTGGAGGTAGGTTCTACTAGAATTTTCTGGAACCTTCTTTCAAGTGCTCCATCCTTTTCGATATTTTGTCTGTATTCATCTAAAGTTGTAGCACCAATACATTGTAATTCACCTCTAGCTAACGCTGGCTTAAACATGTTAGACGCATCTAAAGATCCTGAAGCTCCTCCAGCTCCAACTAAAGTGTGAATTTCGTCAATGAATAAAATAATATCAGGATTGTCATTTAATTCGCTAATAATGCCTTTCATTCGTTCTTCAAACTGACCTCTATATTTCGTTCCTGCTACCAAAGCCGCTAAATCAAGCATTATTATTCTTTTATTAAATAATATTCTGGATACTTTCCTTTGAATAATTCTTAATGCTAAGCCTTCAGCAATTGCAGATTTACCAACTCCAGGTTCTCCAATCAAAATCGGGTTGTTCTTTTTTCGTCTACTTAGTATTTGAGAAACTCTCTCAATCTCTTTATGTCTACCTACAATAGGATCTAATTTGTTTTCCTCAGCTAATAAAGTTAAATCTCTTCCGAAATTATCCAAAGTAGGAGTTTTACTTCTTTTACTTGAATGACGAACCTTTTCTTTACTGATGTCTTCAAATAGATCATCATCATTTGTAGGGTCATTTCCTTCATCATTGTCATCATATTTATCATGAATACTAATATATGTTTCCAAAACATTATTATAATCAATCCTTAGTTTATCTAGAGTAGAATGCACAATATTATTTTTATCTCTTAATATAGAAAGAAGTATATGTATTGTTTTTATTTCTTTCTCTTCAGTAGTTTGTAGTTCAATTAAGGATTTGTCTAAGATGTTTTTAGTTTGTTTAGTCAAACCTTTCTCTGTAGAGTGAAAGTCTAGAGTTTTGTTTTCTTTTACCGAAATAACTTCTTCAATAATTTTTCTTAAGTCACTCATTTCTAGTCCTAATGTATTAAGAGTTCTGACCGCAGTACCTTCTCCCTCTCTTATTATTCCTAATATTAAGTGTTCTACTCCAATTTTTTCATCTCCAAGTCGCAAAGCTTCTTCATTTACGTACTCCAAAACTACCTTCATTCTTTCTGAAAATTTTCCGTTCATAATTGTAATTTTTAATTGTTAATATTACACTGCAATAATTAGGTATTTTTTTATACATCTAATCAAGTATATACATTTATTTTTTCAACAAAAATTGTTCATAACTTAAATGTATATTATAAGAGCGTTTTCTGTAATAAAATACGGAATTTATGTAAATTTGTTTCTTTAATAAAAATTAATAAAATGCAAGAAGGAGAAAAGATTATTCCTATTAATATTGAGGAAGAAATGAAGTCAAAGTACATTGATTATTCAATGTCTGTTATTGTTTCAAGAGCTTTACCAGATGTAAGAGATGGTTTAAAACCAGTTCATAGAAGAATTTTGTTTGGTATGCATGAGTTAGGTGTGAAATCTAGCTCATCTTATAAAAAATCTGCTAGAATTGTTGGGGAAGTTCTTGGTAAATTTCATCCTCATGGAGACACCGCTGTATATGACGCTATGGTTCGTATGGCACAAGAATGGTCAATGAGATACCAATTAGTTGATGGACAGGGTAACTTTGGATCGATAGATGGAGATAATCCTGCGGCTATGAGATATACTGAAGCTAGAATGAGAAAAACAGCTGAAGATTTACTTTTAGATATAGATAAAGACACTATAGATTGGCAAAATAATTTTGATGACTCCTTAAAAGAGCCTACAGTGTTACCTTCTAGGTTACCTAATTTACTCCTAAATGGAGGTACGGGTATTGCAGTTGGAATGGCTACAAACATGCCTCCACATAATTTAACTGAAGTAGTTGAAGGGTGTATTGCTTATATTGAGAAAAGAGGTGATATTGAAATATCAGATTTGATGGAATATGTAAAAGCTCCAGATTTCCCAACTGGAGGCACAATTTACGGTTATGATGGAGTTCGTTCCGCTTTTGAAACCGGAAGAGGTAGAGTTGTAATGAGAGGTAAAATCAGGTTTGAAGAATCTGGATCTAGAGAAAGAATTATTGTAGAAGAAATTCCTTTTATGGTAAATAAATCAGACATGATTAAAAAAACAGCTGATTTGGTAAACAGTAAAAAAATTGAGGGAATATCTGATATTAGAGATGAATCAGATAGAACAGGAATGAGAATTGTTTATGAATTAAAAAGAGATTCAATTCCTAATATAGTTCTGAATAAATTATATAAATACACACAACTTCAATCAAGTTTTAGTGTAAACAATATCGCTCTTGTACAAGGAAGACCAAAATTATTAAATCTTAAAGAATTAATACAATTATTTGTATCACACCGACATGAAGTTTTAATCCGTAAAACTAAATTTGAATTAACTCAAGCTGAGAAAAGAGCTCATATTCTAGAAGGGTTACTTATTGCATTAGATAATCTGGATGCTGTAATAAAATTAATTAGATCATCACAAACCCCTGAAGATGCAAAAAATGGTTTAATAGA
>JABHQB010000003.1 GCA_018695965.1 Flavobacteriales bacterium
AGAAACACTTCAGAAGTGGCAATAATATCTGATAAAGATAAGGTCATGTTGAAGGAATTTTATAAAGCAGACATAAAAAAACTTTCAGAGTTAATAAATAGAGATTTAAATTATTGGACAAAATGACTTTACCAAATTTCATGTGTTTAGGAGCTGCTAAGAGTGGTACAACTACTCTTTATGATATCTTGCGTCAACATCCAGATATTTACATTCCTGCATTTAAGGAACCTCATTTTTTTGATATTCCTGAAAATTATAAAAATGGAATAGAGTGGTACAAAAGAAATTATTTTAGGAATGCAAATAAAAAAATAATCGCTGACTTCACACCATCTTATTTTTTTGAAAAGGAAGCACCTAAAAGAATCTTTAAGAATTTAGGAAGAGACATGAAATTCCTTGTTGTTTTTAGAAATCCTGTAGACAGAGCCTATTCTCATTATTTACATTCAAAAAGAGACGATCATGAAAGTGAAAATTTCGAAAAGTCTTTAGAATTAGAAGTTAGTAGATTAAAGAAGCATGAGAATCAATCTGATTATTTGTCTTATTTAAGACATTCATATGTTCACCAAGGGCTATATGCACAGATGATAGACAGGTATTTACAATATTTTAGTTTGGATAACTTCCTGTTTATTCACTTTGATGATGAACTTTTACAAGAGAGAGAATTAACTATAAAGAGAATATTAGAATTTTTAGAGATCGATAGCTCTGTCTTGTTAAGAACTGACATAAGGAGCAATCCATCTAGTCAAGAAAAGTCAAAACCTCTAAAAAAACTGATGAATAAAAGAGGGTGGTGGAGAGATGTAATTAAATTTATGATTCCTTCTGTTCAATTACGACAGATTATCAGAAACAGAATACAAAGAATAAATATTACAGAATTTAAAGCTCAGCAATTAAGTCAAGAAGTAAAATTACATTTGTTAGAAAAATATTTCAGAAAGGATATTTCAGATCTTGAAAAAACATTAAATAAGAAGATGAATTGGTAATTTGAAGATCACAAGGACACATAAATTTTTTGACACACTATTAATTACATTGTTGGTTTTTAGTGGAGGCAGTTTGTTGTTTAAGTTTTACAGGAATGAATTTTCTATAATCTTACTTTTAGTGGCTTTATTTACCATATTTTTTATGGGTAATAAGATAAAGAGATCCGTTTTTAATACTTCAATATTCACATTGGTAATTTTTCTATTTCTGATAATACTAAATTATATTGTTGCTCCTGGAAGTCAGAAATTTTTGAAATATGGTTTTCATATGATGAACATTACTTCATGCGTGTTGATTTTGACTCACTTTAAAAATAATAGAAGTTCAGATTATTTTTTAGATATAATTAGGAATATTCTTAAGATCATCCTATACTTTTCTATTTTAAATTTTCTAGCATATTTTGTTGTTTACAATCAATTAACAGATCTGTATTTTGTGTCTGTTCAAGGAGCAGAAAAATTGGTAACTAAAACATATAACTATTTATTTTTCTATAATCCAGAAAAACATGCATTTAATTTCTTTGGTATTGATCTAGTAAGGAATCAAGGGTGGTTTTGGGAACCAGGAGTAAATCAGGTTTATTTAAATATTTTATTGTATTTAGAAGGATTTGTTTTTAAAAGAGGAAAATGGATGATACCTCTAATTGTATTTGCAATTATTACAACCTATTCTACAACTGGAATTTTCCTAATGATTATAATTTTATTTTTTATTTTTATAAAATATATAAAAAGAAATCCTATCATATATATATTTTTAGGAATTCTAATTATATATCCTTTATATTATTTAGCAAAATCTAACATTGAAAATAAATCAATTGAGAATGTATCTTCAGTGAATAAAAGAATTTTTGATTTGGTACAGCCTTTATCCATTGCTGCCGAAAATCCTATTAGTGGAATAGGTCTAGATATAGAACATTTCCAAAAGTATCGTTCGGAATACCATTTAAGTGATGAAACCCAATCTTTACTTACAACTGAAACTACAGAAAAAGGAAGTACTAATTCAGTAACATTCTTAATAGCGGCAACAGGATTCCCTATGTCATTATTTTTGTTGTATTGTTTGTTTCAACAAAATCTGTTTACTTATAGAAAAGGAATATTCATGACAATTATTATAATATCTGTTTTTTCTGAACCATTATTATTACGCCCATTTTTTCTTATATTAATTGTATCAGGAATGTATTCATTTTTTAATAGATTTACAAAATAAAAAATTATTAAATGAAAAACATATTAATAACAGGTGGAGCGGGGTTTATTGGATCTAGATTGTGTGAAAAATTATTTGATCAAGGAAATAATATTACTGTTTTAGATAATTTGTCAGAACAAATTCATGGAAATGGAGAATCATTTTTATTTAATAAGATTAAAGATAAATGCACTTTTATTAAGGGAGATGTCAGAGATAAGAATGATTGGGGCCATGCAATTAAAAATCAGGAAATTATTATCCATTTGGCAGCTGAAACCGGAACAGGACAATCAATATATGAAGTAGAAAGATACACTAATGTAAATGTTATGGGGACTGCTCATATGTTAGAAATATTAGCAAATTCAAATCATAATGTCAAGAAAATCGTTGTTGCGTCTTCCAGAGCTATTTATGGTGAAGGAAAATATAATTGTGAAACTCATGGAGTTCAATATCCCTCTCAAAGAAAGGAGGAAGACATGGGGAAAGGAGAATTTAATCCGAAATGCAGTATTTGTAACTCTACTCTGAATGTACTCCCTACAGACGAACAATCTAAAATACATCCTTCTTCTATTTATGGAATCAATAAACAACAACAAGAACAAATGGTAATGCTAATGGGAGAATCACTATCAATCCCATCAGTAGCATTTAGGTATCAGAATGTATATGGTCCAGGTCAATCCTTATCAAATCCTTATACAGGTATTTTATCTATTTTTTCTACCAGAATATTAAATGGAAATAATTTGGATATTTATGAAGATGGAGAAGAAACCAGAGATTTTGTTTATATTGAAGATGTTGTAGATGCAACAATTTTAGGGATTGAAAAAGAGGAGGCAAACGGGCAGATTTTTAATATTGGATCTGGAATTGCTACAAGAGTACTTGATGTTGCAAACACATTAAAAAGATTATATAATTCAGAAATTAACATTACTGTAAGTGGTAAATTCCGTTTCGGAGATATAAGACATAATTTTGCAGATTTATCAAAATCAAAAGATATTTTAGGTTTTACTCCAAAATATAATTTCGAAAGAGGCATTACAGAGTTTGTTAATTGGGTAAAAACTCAAGAGGTAATGGAAGATAAATATGAAAAATCCATTCAACAACTAAAAAATAAAGGATTAATAAAATGAAAGTAATACAATTATATATTATTATTTTTTATTTATTTTCTCTTTCTTGTAATTCTCAGGAAAATATAGTAGAGCAGATCAACCCTAACTTATTTGGCTTTAATACTTCTAATACTTTTACGTATTGTGATGTAAACGACACTTCTTTTACAAATAAAGTTCAGAAAATAAAACCAAATGTATTAAGGTTCCCGGGAGGGACTATAAGTAATTTCTATCATTATGATGAGAAGGCTTATGGTCTTGATATAAGTGAGATTTCTGATTGGAATGTTCCAAAGTTCACAAAAAGATACAATGGATTGATCAAGGAGCAAAAGAAAAGAAATCATAATCACAATTATATAGAAGATTTTATTTTATTAGCAAAAAAAAATAACTCAAAAGTTGTTTTAGTTGCGAATATTATCTCGTCAGAAGATGATGATATTATTAATATGATTAAAAGATTCAAATCAGAAAATATTGAAATATTAGGAGTTGAGTTAGGTTCAGAACTTTCAAACAGAGCGTATAAGAAGTACATAAATTCAGTTGATGATTACATTCATCTTGCTCAGAAATATTCAAATATAATAAAAAAAGAATATCCTGAGATAAAAGTAGGAGTAGTTGCAGCTCCTATTAAATACAATATGCCAAGCAGATTATTAAATTGGAATCAGAAACTTTCAGAAGAGACTTTTTATGATGCAATAATTCACCATTCATATCTTAAGGTTATTGATGGAGATGATGATTATGGATTAATGACAAGAGAAGATGAGGTTAGTTCAACAAAAAAGGCGCAATTTGATTTATATAAAAAAAGAATTAAAACTTATTTTAATACAGGATTTGTAAAAGAAATAATAAAATACAATGAAATATTTGAAAAAGAAATTTGGATTACAGAATGGAATTTACAAATGAGCAAAACAACAGGGAACACTCTCCTACAGTCTTTATTTGTTTCTCAATATTTATTAGAATTATTGTCTAATCCTGATTTGCAAAATATTAGTATTGCTACCTATCATAATTTAGCAGGTAGAGATATATCAGGTTCAGTTTTTAAGGGGATAAAAGGTGGATTTGAGATTCATTCAACCTACTATCCATTGACTTTTCTAAGTAAAATATTTGAAAATGATATTGTCAGAATTGAGAAAGAGGTAAAAGATGAGGTTTTTATTTATGATTGTTTTGATTCTACAAATAATTTAAAAATATCTTTTGATATTAATTGGGAGAAAAATGAATTTATCTTATCTGAAAATATGGGAACTGACTCAGTTTATGTGACAAAATACTTAAGTGAAGATTTATTTGACATGTCTGATGAAGAAGGAAAATTATAAATAGAAAAAATGTATATCATTGAATAATAAAACAAATTCTAAATTTATGAAAGTTAGAATTTTTATAGTTGGGGCTCCAAAAGCGGGAACTACTTCATTGCATTATTATCTGAACGAACATCCGGAAATTTTAATGAGCTCTGTGAAAGAACCAGACTTTTTTTTGGAGAAAGAAATTGATGATATAGGACTTTATTATGGAACTACAAGAATTGAGACATCTGATAAATATCATAATCTTTTTTCAGACAAAAAGGATGAAGAAATTTTTGGAGAATCTTCTGTTTCTTACTTGTATTATCCAGAAGTTCCGAAAAGAATAAAAGAATATAATACAGAAGCTAAAATTATTATTATGCTCAGGAATCCTGTTGACAGGGCTTTTTCTCATTATCTTATGGATTTCAAATTAGGTTTACTTTCGGATAAATTTGAAGATGTATTTAATAAAAAAGAAGGGTTGAAATTTCAACAATATTTTTTGCTAGGAAATTATTATGAGCAAGTTAAACGATATTTGGATGAATTTACGAAAGAGAATGTGCATATAATCTGGTATTCCGATTTTAAGAAAGATGCTGAACAAGAAGTTAAGAAAGCTTTTGAGTTTATTGATGTTGATTCAGCTTATAAAGTGAATTTTAAAACTGTACATAATAGTTTTTTTATGCCAAAAGGTAAGATAATCAGAAAAATCTATTCTATAGTTTGGTTAAGAAAATTACTATTATTCTTATTCCCATTTACTTTAATAACATTTATTAAATCCACTTTATTTACAAAAGGAAAAAAACCAAAAATAACTAACGAAAGTCGCAAAATATTTACAGAATATTATTTAAATGATATTTGTAAATTAGAAGAATTATTATCAATAAACTTATCTGAATGGAAAAAATAGGATTAATCACAATAACATATAATTCTGCAGATGTCATTAGAGGTTTTTTAGAATCGACATTTTCCCAAACATTTCAAAATTTTATTATTTATATTATTGATAATAACTCACAGGACAATACTATAGAAATTTTGAAGGAAAATACTGATAGTAGAATCGAGTTAGTAAAGAACAAGGAGAATGTAGGAGTTGCAAAAGCAAATAATCAAGGGATAGAATTAGCTTTAAAAGATAATTGTACGCAAGTACTCATTATTAATAATGATGTGGAATTTGAAAAACAATTGTTTGAAAAAATGTTACAAATTCAGAAGAATAAAAATTGCTCATTAGTTGTCCCAAAAATGATGTATTTTGATACTCCTGATTATATTTGGTATGCCGGAAGTAGCTTTATTAAAAAGAAAGGGTTTCTTCCCATTCATAAAGGAATAAAACAAAAGGATAGCTCTCAGTTTGATGGAGTTTATCCGGTAGAATACGCTCCTACCTGCTGTTTATTGGTAAAAAAAGAAGTGTTTCAGGATGTAGGTATGATGGATGAAAAATATTTCGTGTATTTTGATGATACCGATTTTTCTTATAGAGTTTTAAAAGATGGAAGACATAAATTATTCTATTTTTCGGACACTAAATTTTATCATAAAGTTGGGAGTTTAACAAAGTCATTAGAAAAAGAAAAGAAAAGAGAATACAGAGGAGATTTCTTCATAAAACAAAATACAAGAAATCATATTTATTTCCTTAAAAAGATAGGTAGTATTTATGCGTATCTTTTTATATTATTTTTGTTCTTTAAAAATAATTTAAGATTTATAATAAACCCTAATTTTCGTAAGAATTTTCATACTTGGAAGCTGATTAACAAATCGTATTTTGAAGGATTAATAATGTAATATGAAAGAGAAAGTTGCTATAATTGATTCGTTAGGGGCTCATGGAAGTTCTCATCATTTTTATCTCTTTGGGCAAGCAAAAGGATTAGAGAAATCAGGAGTAAATGTATCAATATATACAAACAATGTCACTAAAGACCCTAATTACGAAGGAGTAAAATTCTATCAGTTTTATAAAGATATTTTTGGAGGAAAATCAAAATTATTTTCAGCTATTCGATATGTTTTTGGATCAATTTCTTCTTTATTGCATGCGAGATTTAATAGTGTGAAAATCTGTCATTACCATCTTTTTCATGTTAATATTTTAGTTTTTTTTGATTTTATCTTATCTAAGATCTTAGGAATGAAAGTAGTTTATACAATTCATGATGTTGTAAGTTTTGAAAATGCAAGATCTAACGATAGATTAAGTAATTGGATTTATAAAAGAGCAAATAAAATAATAACTCACAATAAATTCTCAAAAGAGATTTTCAGAGGGCATTATAAAAACATCAATACTGAAATAGATATAATCCCTCATGGTAATTATGTTCCTTTCTTGGAGGTGAAAGAGGATAAAATATTATCTCGTAATTATCTAAGAATACCACAAGAAAAAAAAGTTCTATTGTTTTTTGGGATGATAAAGAAAGTCAAAGGATTAGAAGTTTTATTACAAGCAATGAAGAAAGTAATAGCAAATAATTCAGATGTATTTCTTGTAATAGCTGGTAGAGTTTGGGAAAATGATTTTTCTATATATCAAAAAATCATTAATGATAATAATCTATCTGATTATTGCTTAATTCATAATAAATTTATTCCTCATGAAGATGTGGATCATTATTACGCTTCTGCAGATTTAGTTGTTCTACCTTATAAAAGTATTTATCAGAGCGGAGTACTAATGATGAGTATGAGTTATGAAAAAGCGGTGATAGTTTCAGATTTACCTCCTCTTATAGAGGTTGTAGAGGATATGAAAACAGGTTTTGTTTTTGAATCAGAAAATTCTGAATCACTTTCAGAAAAGTTAAATAGAATTCTTTCTGATACAAATAAATTAGAAGAAGTTCGGATTGAAGGGTCTAATCATATAAAATCAAAATACGATTGGTTAGAAATAGGAAAAGAAATGAAAAAAAGTTATCAATCTATTTTATAGTATATTAGCGGTAATAAAAATAATATGAAGAGTAGAATTACAAACTGTATTAATGCATCGATAAAAGTTAAAGAATTAGTACTTACTGATTCTAAAATACTAAATAATATTGAAGAAATTGTTTTAAAATCTGTAGAAGCTTTTAATGCTGATAAAAAAATGCTTTTATGCGGAAATGGAGGAAGCGCTTCTGACGCTCAACATATTGCATCAGAACTTAGTGGCAGGTTTTATCTAGAAAGAAGACCTCTTTTTGCGGAGGCATTACATGTAAATTCTTCTTTTGTTACAGCCGTTGCGAATGATTATGGATATGATAATATTTATTCCAGAATGGTAGAAGCAGCAGGTAGAGATGGAGATATTTTGATTGGAATTTCTACTTCAGGTAATTCAACTAATGTGGTAAATGCAATTGAAAAAGCAAATAAAATCGGGATGACAACCATTGGATTTACTGGAGAGAAAGGAGGTAAGATGAATGATATTTGTGATATAACGATAAGAATCCCATCTACAGATACTCCAAGAATTCAAGAATTACATATTTTAGTTGGACATATTATTTGCCAACTTATTGAAGAAGAATTATTTTGATGAGTAAAAAATATACCACACTTTTTTTGGATAGAGATGGTGTAATAAATTACAAGATTGATGGATATGTTCAGAGTTTTGATAAATTCAATTTTATTGATGGAGTTCTAGTCTCTATAAAAAACTTGTCAGATTATTTTGATAGAATAATAATAGTGACAAATCAGCAAGGCATAGGAAAGGGAATCATGTCCATAGAAGAACTTGATCTTTTACATCAGAAAATGATGGGAGAAATTAAATTAAATGGAGGAGATATTGATCAAATTTATTATTGTCCGCATTTAGAATCTATAAATTGCACCTGTAGAAAACCTAAATCTGGTATGTTAATAAAGGCACAATCTGATTTTCCAGAGATATCTTTTGAGAATTCAATATTAATAGGAGATTCAGATACTGATATATTAGCTGCTGAAAATATAGGAGTAAAGGCAATAAAAGTATCTCCTTCTTATACTCTCTCCAATTGGGAGATTTCATTTTTATCCGATTAATTTATTAACTGTATATTTGCAACTATAAAAAGTTAGATATGAATTTTATTCTTATAGCATCTTTAATTAGTTTCTTCGGAACATTATTAGTAATGCCTTTCGTTATCAAATTAGCTATTAATAAAAGATTCTTAGTAGGTGGTGGAGGAAGAAATGCTCATGAGGGGTTTACACCAAATGTAGGAGGGATGGCTATCTTTGGAGGTCTTCTTTTAGCAAATCAATATATATTATTTTATTTTTTTGATTCTTATCAGAATTTTGAAATATTTTCTAATGAGTTTGAAACTCAGATTAAGGCTTATCTTATAATGACTGCAGGTTCAATTATTATGTTTGTCATGGGATTGTTAGATGATATAAGTGAATTAAGTTTTTATTTGAGGTTTTTTGTTCAATTATTAGTAGCTACCTTAGCTGTTTATTTAGGAGATTTTAGAATATCAGATTTTCATGGTGTTTTAGGTTTATATGAGCTTCCATATCTGTTTTCAGTAATCTTTTCTATAAGTGTGATAATTTTTATTATTAACTCATTTAATTTAACAGATGGTCTAGATAGTCTTGCTGCTTCTTTAGGGCTATTCATATTAATATCATTTGCCATTATTTTTTACTGCAACGGGAGATATTATGACTGTACTCTTGCATGCGCTGGATTTTCATCTTTATTAGCATTTTGGTTATATAACAAGCCACCTGCAAGAATATTTATGGGTGATGGTGGAAGTTTAATGATTGGTTTTATTATTGCATGTTGTGCAATAAGAGCGTGTAGTATGAAAATAGAACCTTCAGGAGTAATCAATCCTGTATTTATACTTTGCATATTAGCATATCCTTCAGTTGATACATTAAGAGTTTTCTTAGTTAGAATCCTTTCAGGAAAACCCCCTTTTTCAGCGGATAGAAATCATATTCATCATCTTTTAGTCGATAAAGATTTTAATCATGGCTGGGCATCCTTTTTTGCTGTTATGTATTCTGCTGTTTTAACAGGAATATGTTATTTAATTGTTGAATATGTTACTTTGTCTTTTTATATAATGGTTAGTTTGGCTATTTTGTTTATTGTCCTACCAATGGCCTCTTTTGCGCGATCTACTACTATGAAGCTATTATCTTTCTTTAAATAATCTTTAAGATTTATCTCTAGAGATTCCCCCTTTTTTTATTTGCTTTGATTATTTTATAATAAACTAACTATTTCTTATTTATTTAATCCGAGAACAAATCTAAAAATTCAGGGAGGATATGTTTACAGAATGTTAGAGGATGATTATGGTATCGATCATAAAAATTTCATTTTCTTTGCACTAAAATCAGATTTGTTTAATAGATATTATGACTTCTAAATTGCCTTTAATTCTAAATATAGAGACTTCTACAAAAAATTGCTCTGTTGCTTTATTTTCTGGGAGTAATTTGATTTCAGAAAAGTCATTATTATCTGAAAAGCATTCTCATTCTGAAACTCTTACACTTTTTGTAGAAGATGTAATAAAAAAATCTAATTATACATTGGTGGATTTGGATGCAATTTCTATTAGTAAAGGTCCTGGTTCTTATACTGGATTACGGATTGGAGTGTCAACAGCTAAGGGTCTGAGTTACTCTTTAAATCGTCCTCTTATTTCCGTATCTACTTTACGGTCCATGGCTTTTTATATGAGTCAAAAACAATCAAATTATGATTTATATTGTCCTATGATTGATGCCAGAAGAATGGAAGTTTTTTCATCATTTTATGATAAAGATAATAATCAATTAAGAGCAGTGATGGCAGATATTATTGATGAAAATTCCTATAACAAAGAATTAAAAAACAAGGTTCTTTTTTTTGGTGACGGATCTAATAAATGCAAGGATGTATTAACTTCAGGAAATGCATATTTTACAGATAATTTTTCTCCTTCTGCTACATATATGGGAATACTTTCTTTAGAAAAGTATAATAATAAAGATTTTGAAGATGTAGCTTATTTTGAACCTTTTTATCTTAAAGATTTTGTGATAGGAAAGAAGAACTAACGTTTTTTTCCTCTACTTCCAGCAGATGAATTATTTTCTTTAAATCTACTTTTAAAAGATTTTCTTCCTCCAGAACTTTTACTATCTATTCTTTCACTTCTTTTATTTCCACTAAAACCTGTTCTCCTCTTATCAGATCTTGTTGATTTTTCTCTTCTTTTTCCACTATCCTTTTTTGGTTTTGAAATCTCTACCGTAAGCTTATATCCATTCCATTGGCTATCCGAAAATCCTTCTAATACGTCTTTTTCCGCAGATGATTCTACCTCAAAGAAAGAGAATCCTTGTAGGATGTCAATTTTTCCGATTTGTAAATTTCTATTTCTAGTATACTCGTTTACTAATCCGATTAAATTTTGAGGTTCACATTTATGTGTTTTACCAAGGTTGATAAAGAATCTTGTAAATCCTTCATCAGAATGTCCTCTTCTGTTTTTTCCACTATCTTTTCCTCTTCCTCTTTCTCTAACACTATCTCTTCCTTTTGATGCCGTAATATTTAAATCTGGAGCGTTTTTATAGAAAGATAAGAATCTGTTAAACTCTGCTGATACAAAGTGTTTCACTAAATCTTCTTTATCTAAGTGAGAGAGTTTCTCTTCAATTATTGGTAAGTGTTTTTCTATTTGAGGACTGACATCTGTTTTTACAATCTTATCAATTAATTTTATTAATTGTATAGCGCAAATTTCATCTCCTCCAGGAACTTTTTTGAGAATTAATTCTCTCTTCAACATTTTTTCAATAGATTGTAATTTTCTTTTCTCTCTACTATGAGAAATGATAATAGAAATACCTTTGTTTCCTGCTCTTCCTGTTCTGCCTGATCTGTGTATATATATTTCATTATCATCTGGTAAATTATAATTTATTACATGAGTAAGTTCATTAATGTCAATTCCTCTAGCAGCTACATCTGTTGCTACTAGTATTTGAAGAGTTTTCTTTCTGAATCTTCCCATAACATGATCTCTTTGTTGTTGAGATAATTCACCATGAATAGCATCTGCATTATATCCGTCTTGCATCAATTTTTCTGAAACCTCTTTTGTTTCTCTTCTAGTTCTGCAGAAAACAATACCATAAATATCAGGATTTACATCACAAATTCTTCTAAGAGCGTTATATCTATCTCTTGCATTAACCATATAGTAATGGTGTTCTACATCAGTAGCTCCTTCATTTCTTCTAGCAACCTCAATTGTTTTAGGAGAGAACATGTAATTCTTTGTAATTCTCATTACCTCTTTTGGCATAGTTGCCGAGAATAAAAGAGTTTGTTTTTCTTCTGGTGTTTCGGCCAAAATAGTATCCAGATCATCTTTGAATCCCATATTTAACATCTCATCTGCCTCATCTAAAACAACAAATTCAACATCTTTTAATTTTAATTTCTTTCTATTTATTAGATCGATAACCCTACCTGGAGTTCCTACAACAATCTGACTCCCAGAATTAAGAGCTCTGATTTGTGTCTGTATATTTGCTCCACCATAAACTGCAGTAACTTTCAGTTTCTTCATATATTTGGAATATGTTTCCAAATCTTTTGTAATTTGTAAACACAACTCCCTAGTAGGACAAAGTATTATTGACTGAGTTTGATTTCTGCTATCATTAATTTTTTGAATTATAGGTAATCCAAAAGCAGCAGTTTTTCCTGTACCAGTTTGTGCAAGAGCAATTAGATCAGTTTCTTCTGCAAGAACAAAAGGAATTGCTTCTTGTTGTATAGGAGTAGGTGTTTCAAATCCTAAATCTGTAATTGCTTTTAGGATGTTGTTGTTTAATCCTATTTCAGAAAATGTCATATATTAAAATTTTTGCAAAATTACTCTTTATTTATGATTCTGAGTGGTTTATATAAAAAAAGCCCTTTCTAGTAAGAAAAGGCTTTTACTAGATTTATATTTTTTATTGAATTATTACTTTTCGGATAGTATAATCTCCATTATCTAACGTGATTTTAATAAAGTAAACTCCACTAGATGAAATCTCAAAATTATTTGATGTAGTACTTTGTACAAATTTACCTTCTATATCATAAATGTTTATTATATCAATCATACTTTCTGTAATAACACTAACCTTACCTAGAGAAGGATTTGGAAAAACCTCAATTGTTACATCAGAGATTTCATTTATAGTTGTTGTTGTAAGTTCACTCCATCTTTTTTCAAATTCTTGCAAGTAGATATTTGCAATAGTAGCATCATGAATGATTAGCGTATTTTCATCTGAACTATTTTCTGCATTAGAACTCCAGTTATGAGAACCTGTAAGTACTGTAGGGTCTGATGCAGACACTCCAACATCTGCGATAGCATATTTATGATGAAATGAATGAGTTACTCCCATATGAGATCTTACATTTACTCCACCATTTATCAGATTGTCGTATTCACTTCCAGTTCCATTTTGCATTTCAATTATCCCTCTAATATTTACACCAAATTCTCCCTCTTTATCAATTATAGATGATCCAATATCGTCTCTAGTGAATGATAATAGTCCAAATTCTAAAGAATAATCTACATTATCTATAAATTGTAATATATGTGATGTAGTTTGATCGGAAGGAGAGAAATAAACTTCTACATCTGTACCATTTACATTAAATAGATGAGGAGTATTATCTTCTTTATTTGATCCAAAAACTCCACCCCACATTTCATTAAACTCTGTAGTGTAAGCCTGCGCTATTGATTTGTCCTGTATAAAGATAATGTTATTATAATCATTAAATAAATTTGAAGGATTCGTCCAATTTGTAGAGCCTCCCATTATCCAAGAATTATTAGTCGAATTTGCATCAACAATAATAAATTTATTATGCATAATTCCAGCCACACTATTATCTCTGTAAACAACTGGAATATTTGGATCTAAACTTGATATCATAGAGTTGACTACATCATCATCTGCAATATATCTTACTTGTACCCCTCTATTATGAGCATCATTTATTGCTCCAGCAATTGTTGCATCAGAAGCATTATAAACACAAATATCTAATGTATTTTGCGCTAAATCCATATACGCTTTTATGGTGTCGTTAAAATAAGTTGAGATATTCTGCGCATCTACTCCAGAAGAATAGGAAACATCAACGGAATGATTAAAATAAGGTCTTATTTTTCCAGATGAGTTAGAAGCTGTTATATATACTCCAATATTCGAAAATGCAGTATCAGCTCCTTTTACAGAATAACATTGAACATAGTAAATCGTAGCGTCTGATAAAGAAGTTAAAGATAGTGTATGACTCATAGTATTCCCTCCGAAATCTAGATTGTTACCAAGCGCAGAGGTTGTCCCATAAAAACAAGCTGTTGTCGAGCTATCAGAAGTAGTCCAGCTTAAATCAAAACTACTCGTTGTAATGTTTGATTGAGTAATACCAGAAGTAAACAGTAAATTTCCAGTAGGTATTATATCAGAAGAATCTCTAGGTAGAATCTGATATCCATCATTTGCAGGAACATTAAATGTATATTGAGATGAAATACCAATTAATGTAACTGGCCCCATTGGAATAAGTGAGTTTTCAAGTGGACTACCAGTTCTGATATAAATTTTACCTGTTTCTCCATTTGACGAAAAATCGTGTGTTCCAACCGTGAAAAGAGAACCTCCGCTATTAAAAATCACATTATCAATTTGAATTAATTCACTTTCGGTAAGTTCACCTATTTGAATAGGAGTAATTAATTGTGGAGTAATTGAATTTCCAGTAGAAATTGTAGATGTTAAAGTTGCTGGATTCATCTCCATTAGTCCATTGTAATCTACTAGTGTACCACTTACAGTAATTTCATCTCCTCTTACTACTCCTGCAAGTGCAGTTGGATCATAAAGACCTAATCCTCCGGTTCCATCTTCAATGTATCGGATAGGACCAAGTTCATCACCATTTGTTACTACTCCAGTAATTGAAACTGTTGCTCCAACACCCTGGGCTCTGGCAGTAGCAATATCTTGGGAAAAACTTACTATTGATAGTAAGGAGGATAAAATAAATATCGTTATCTTTTTCATATTTTACTTTTTAAAAATTAATTTTTGCTGAAACGTTAAATCTTCTACCAAGTCCGAAAAATACTCCAGCAGATTTCGCGTCAAAATCTTGATAGTTGGCATTGTAAGGGTCATTATTTTGCGCATCAGAAATATAAATTTCATTTAATAGATTCAGAACACTAAATTTAATATCTAATTTGTTTTTTGGAGTTATACTTATTTTATAACCTGCATGTAAATCTATTAACTGATAAGCAGGTATCTTCCAGCTTTCCCTACCCGCATTTTCTCCATTTAAACTTAAAGGATCAAAATCAGAATAGTAATTATCAAAATAAGTTCCTCTAACTTTAAAGTAAGAATTGCTTGTTGGCTCATATCTGACACTAATTCCATATTGAGTTTGGGCAGCATCACCAACATGAACACCTTCAGCATCAAAAGTAGCAATAACTGCATCCCCAAAATCATCAATTACAGGATTATTGTTATCATCATAAAAACGAACAGTATCGGATGAAGTCCACTTCCAATTTCCTAATGAAACAAGACCTTCAAAAGTTAGTTTATTACTTAGTTTATACGCAAAATCCATTTCAATTCCTTGATGAAGAGCGTTCATTCCATTGATGTTTGCTTTATATGGAACTTCATCTACCTCAATTGTAACTCCTCCATTAGAAGGCTTATTTATCCATGAGGTATGATATGCGTTTAAGTTAGCAGATAAAAACCTGGAACGATAGGAGTATCCTCCCTCAACAGCTTTCACTCTCTCGTTTTGTATATCTCTAAAAAGTTGATTACTATAGTCAAAAACATTATTAAACTTTGGAGCTTTAGAGATGTAACCAACATTAAAGAACACATTATTTAGTTCATCAATATTATAGTTTGCTCCTGTTTTAATAGTAAATCCTTTTATCCATTCCCAATCTGTTATTGCGTCTCTAGATTCATCAGAATACATAGTATACTGTTGCCCATTATACTCAAAAGTATCAATATCCATTGTTTTATGAGCTCCAATAATATTGCCTGCATTATCATATTCTATTTCAGTAGTAACAGAAGTTCCTAATACTTCAGTAAAAGTTGTGTCAGATAAAACTAAATCTTTCTTTTTAAAGTAATCATGCCGTCTGTATCCAGAGTTAGATCCTGAAAGATTAAAGAAAGTTGAAACTCTACCATTATTATATTCTACTTGCCCGAATCCACCAATCCATTTTACAAAACCATCATTATGATATCCTACAATATCACCTACACTCTTTCTTTGAGTTAATTGAAGTCCGTTCGATTCATCAATTGCATAATCTCCACCTAATAAATCATAAACTTCCCTATAATGTTCTCCTTTATATGTTCTTAAATCTAATCCTCCAGAAATTGATATTTCTTCAGATGGGTTGTAATTAGCAGTAGAAAGTAGACCGTACCAATAATGGTTATTTATGGAACTTCTTAAATAAGTACTTGATTTATATTCAGTATCAGAATAGATTAGATCTGTATTTCCAATATTTCCATTATAAGCATCTTGCAAATTGTATTGACCATACATATCATAATTATTTGTATTACCACTTACTCCAGTTCCTCCACCATTACCAATAGAAGCATACGAAATATTAGATATATAGAATTTATCATTTACAACCCAAAAATGTCTTAAAGAATATTGTGGTTTATGAAAATAGTTTTGTTTAGTATTTAAAATAGAATTGTTATGTATTGTATCTCCATTAGAATTCAAACTCCATCTATCAAGGTTCCCCCAATGCTTGTTGTAATTAACACCTCTATTTAATAATGAAACAGTAGAATAATCTATAGAATCACCAATACCTAAGGAATTTGCGTATGTAGTATCATATTCATAGATTGTACTTTTATATGATCTTTGTCCATGTTTTTGAGGAGCTCCCATTGCAGAAAGGGTAAAGGTGTGATTCCCAATTTCTTTTTGAATTTTTGCGTAATAAAAATATCCTTCAGTCCAAGTTTCTTGAACAAAACCATTTCCTCTTTTATAAGATCCTGCTAGAGTAAAACCCCAACCATTATCCATCTTGCCTGAGTTATATCCAATAGAAGTTTTTAATCTACCAAAAGAACCGATATCTTGTTTTATGGTTCCACTTTTTTCATTCCCTATTCCTCTTGTAAGTATATTCATTGTTCCTCCAACAGAAGGGATGGCAATTTTTGAGGCTCCTAATCCTCTTTGTACTTGTATATTCGATGTGACGGCATCTAATCCTGACCAATTGGACCAATACACCCATCCATTTTCCATATCATTTACGGGAATACCATCAATCATAACCGCTACATTTCTTTGGTTAAACCCTCTAATTGTTATTCTAGCATCTCCATCACCACCACCACTCTGAGTAGCATATACACCCGGGGTTGAATTCAGAATCATAGGAATATCTTGAGACGCTAATTCTTCATTTACCTTCTTTAAGGAAACGTTAGTAAAAGCAACAGGGGTTTCTCTATCTTTCGCTACATCTCCAACAATATGAATTTCCGAAAGCTGTATAGGTTTTAATTTGAATTTTACTGTAACAGATTTCCCCTCAGCTTTTATGGATTTACTTTCTTGTTGATATCCTACATAGGAAACAGTTATTTTTCTATCACCACTAGGAACTGAAAACACAAAGTTCCCGTCATAATCGGCAGCAACTCCCATCCCTTTCCCATATACAACAGAAGCTCCGATTAAAGATTCTCCAGTATTAGCATCTATTACACTACCATTAATTGTAGTGTTTTGTGCATAGGTAATAGTAGCAAAAATACTGAGAATTAGAAGTAGATATTGTTTCATTATATAAATCTTCTTAAAAATAATACTGATGAAGAAACCAGTATTTTAAGGATTTTTACTTTAGATATTATTCAACAACTAATTTATTAGTAACTGACTTCCCATTTTTAAAATAAATCTTGATGAGGTACATTCCTTTTAATAATTTTTTTGTTAAAATGATATTAGATTCTTCTGTAATGATTTTTTCTCCTAAAACATTATACACTTCAACAATATCAATCTTTTCTTGAGTATTTATTATGACCTGTTGACCTTTTGTAGAAGGATTTGGATAGATTATATATGATACTTTAGAATTACTTTGTATAGAAGTTGATAGACAGTAAGAAGGCTGAGAGGAAGGAGTGTTACAATCGCAAGTATGTTGTCCAAGCTGTGTATAAGTAGCGTCAGGCAAAGAATCCCATTCTAATGTTGGATTAAATAAAATTGGATTTTGTGTTATTCCTTGCTTTACAGATGATTTTCTTACTAAAGTATGCCTTTTAGTCCACCATCTTTCTTGAATCCAATTCCAATTACTAGCATTCACACTTGTGAAACCTCCAGAAGTATCACATGTCCATGATTCTCCTGGATCTTCACCTACTTTCCCAACAATATCAATAATATTTCCATTTTTTTCAAGTGTAATCGCGTCATTTCCATTGAAATAAAATGTTGAATTTGCATCATAATCTCCAGCACAATAACAATCAAGCATTGAATAAAATAGAGGGTCTACTGGTAGAGACCAATATGTAGAGATCCATACGGAATCCATCTGTCCATTTCCAACAACAATTGCATCTCCTGAAGCAATTGCTCCTCCTAATTGCCATGATTCAGGGCCGGAACTTGCTCCATTACTATATCTATTTATAGTATATCCAGCAAGGTCAATAGAAGAAGCTGTCGGATTATATATCTCGATAGCATTATTATTATGAATTGATTCAACATATTCAGAGATAAATAAATCTGAACAGTCTTGAGCACTCATACTTATTGTCAGAATAACAGCTAATGATAGTAGAATTTTTTTCATATCTTTTATTTTATATTTTGAATGCCAATTTACAATTTTCTTTATATTAAATGAACTTCTTATTTCCATTTTTTTATTAATTTTGGGGAATGCATGATAAAAGAATATTAGATTTTGAAACATACAAAAAAGAGTACCAAAAAAGCATCAAGAATCCAGAACAATTTTGGGAAGAAAAAGCAAATAATTTTCTTTGGGAAAAGAAATGGGATAATGTATTGAGTTGGGATTTTTCTAAGCCAGAAGTAAAATGGTTTGAAGGAGGAAAATTAAATATTACAGAAAATTGTTTGGATCGTCATCTGGAAAAAATAGGAAATCAGACTGCAATTAAATGGATTGCTAATAATCCTGATGAAGAAAGTAGAAGCTTGACATATAATAAGTTGCATACTGAAGTTAGTAAATTCGCAAATGTGTTAAAAAAGAATGGAGCTAAAAAAGGAGATAGAATTTGCCTTTATATGCCAATGGTTCCAGAACTTGCTATTGCTGTTTTGTCTTGTGCTAGGATAGGAGCAATTCATTCAGTTGTTTTTGCAGGATTTTCTTCAAAATCATTATCTGACAGAATAAATGATGCAAATTGCAATATCTTGATTACCTCTGATGGGGGATACAGAGGAGATAAAATAACTCCATTGAAAGAAATTTCTGACAAGGCAATGAAAAACACTCCCTCCATTGAGAAATGTATTGTTTTGAAAAGAACAAATTCAGATATTGAAATGAAAGAGGAAAGAGATGTGTGGTGGGGAGATGAAATGGAAAAAGTAGATGGAGATTGTCCTGTAGAAATAATGAATTCAGAAGATCCTCTTTTCATTTTATATACTTCTGGATCTACCGGAAAACCCAAAGGAATTGTGCATAGCACAGCTGGTTATATGATTTATACAGAGTTTTCATTCCGAAATGTTTTTCAGTATTCTGAAGGAGATATTTATTGGTGCACTGCTGATATTGGATGGATAACTGGACATTCTTACATTGTATATGGTCCACTTTTAGCTGGAGCTACAACCATGATGTTTGAAGGCATTCCAACCTATCCTGACGCTGGGAGATTTTGGAAAATTGTTGAAGAAAACAAAGTAAATATTTTTTATACAGCACCAACAGCAATTCGTTCTTTAGAATCAAAAGGATCTCAATTTATATCTCCTTATAATTTATCTTCATTAAAAGTTTTAGGAACAGTTGGTGAGCCAATAAATGAGGATGCATGGCATTGGTATGATGAGAAAATTGGAAAAGGAAACTGTCCAATTGTAGATACTTGGTGGCAAACAGAAACTGGAGGCATTATGATATCAAATTTGGCAGGAGTTACTCCATCAAAACCATCTTTTGCAACCCTTCCTTTGCCAGGAATTCAACCGTCTTTGATGGATGAAAAAGGCAACGAAATTATAGGAAATTTAGTAGAAGGAAGGCTTTGTGTTAAATTTCCTTGGCCATCAATGGCTCGTACAATTTATGGAGATCATAACAGATTTAAGGAAACTTATTTTTCTACATTTAAGAATAAATATTTTACCGGAGATGGTTGTTTAAGAGATGAAAATGGTATGTATAGAATAACCGGTAGAGTAGATGATATTTTAATTGTTTCGGGTCATAATATAGGAACTGCAGAAATTGAAAGTGCAATGGACGAGCACGAAAATGTTTGTGAGACTGCAATTGTTGGTTTCCCTCA
>JABHQB010000020.1 GCA_018695965.1 Flavobacteriales bacterium
AACTCCAACATCAATATTCATAAATTCTGAATTATTATAATTAAAAGAAAAATTAGGAGTGGAAAACGCTCTGGCAGCAACATTTGCTTTTATATGAACTATAGAATTATCTACAATATTTGGAGTAGAAAAAGAGAATGTTTGTGATAAATCTGCATCAAATTCTTCTCCATACCATTGTTCTCCAGATTTAATAAAATTTGTTAAATCCTCTTCATGAAATTCATGGAAGTTAAATTTATCATTAAATTTTATTTCTCCTTTATTTTTTAAGGTGTAATCTTCTATTCTTTTTGGATTTCCTGTACTATTAATAGTAATAAAATAATAATTAAAATCATCATACAAATGTTTGTAATGATGATACTTTCCTATATAATTATCATATGGTTCCCATATATCAACATCTTCTCCATAAAATAACAGATAATCACCACTTTCAAAAATTCCGTTATTGTTGTTATCTACAATTTCAATAGCGTCTTCTTGTAAATCCTGATGTCTAAAATCAGAATTTAACCTAGGAAGCATTCCTCCTCCATTTCCATACAATCGGATAGAATTTACATTCAAATTAGTAGTATTTATTCCTAAAGTTTGTAAATCAGAGAAAGTTAGTTGAAAAACACCATTTTCGCTTACTGATATTTTATACCAATCTCCATCTTTTAAAACGGAGCTTATTTTCACGGATTTTTTCTTTGTTTCATGAAAAAACTTCTTTTGAGTGCTCCTATAAGTGAATTTTGTAATTTTCTTGTAATTATTTCCTGTTTTAATATAAGGAAAAACTAATATCCTATTATAGTAATTATGATCCGATTTCAATACATCAGAGGAATATACAATAGAATTTGACACATCTAAATTACTCAATTTCATTTTCTCTTTATCTGATATAGAAGTGTATTCTATATCAAAAAGTTCGATTTCATAATATTCAGAAGATTTAAGTTTAGTTATTCTCTGATATGAAGGTAATCCTTGATAATCTTGCAAATATGTTGAATTCTCAAATGTTTCTACTTTTATTCCATTCTCATCCGTACTAATCCAATTTAAAAAAATAGTGTTCTGAGAATAACTAACAACTGAGAAGAAAACAACCAAATTAAGAAGAAATATCTTTTTAAAATTCATAAAACAAAAGTAAGTATTTATTAATTTCTGAATAGGATAACGACAAATAAAAAGAAAAATTATATCTACTTCTTTTAGTAATAAATAAAATTCATATCTTTGTAAAATTCAAATAAAGAAGAAGATACTATATGAAGAACAATATATTAAAGTTATTCCTACTATCGTTTACACTAGTTTTACTAGGTAACAACGCTTATGGACAGGACCCTGCATTTAGTCAATTTTACTCTAATCCATTATACTTAAATCCGGCATTTGCAGGAGCAAATAATAACGGATGTCCAACCACAAACTTAAATTATAGAGATCAATGGCCTGGAATCGGAAGAACTTATGTTACTTATTCCGCTTCATACGACCAACACGTAGATGCTCTAGGAGGAGGAATTGGTATTTTAATTCATAAAGATCAGGCTGGTTCTGGGAACCTAAATACCTTAAATGCTTCCCTTATCTACTCTTATCTACTTGAAGTAAATAGAGATTTGACATTTAAAGTAGGTTTTGAAACCTCGTATAAGTCATTAGATCTAGATTGGGGAAATCTTACATTCGGAGATCAGATTGATCCAACATATGGTTTTATTTATACAACACAGGAAGATATTGTCAATAACCCAAATCATGTTGACTATCCTGATTTCTCAACAGGTTTTTTAGGTTATACTGAAAAAATGTACTTTGGTTTTTCAGCTCATCACCTTACTCAACCAAACCAAGGATTTATTAGTGTAAGTAATTTACCAACAAAATACACTGCCCATATTGGAGGTAAGTGGCCACTTAGCCGATACAAAAATGACATTATAACTATCTCACCTAACTTTTTATACCAAAAACAACAAGAATTTCAACAATTTAACTATGGGGTTTATATAAATAGAGGACCTATAGTTGGTGGATTATGGGCTAGAAATAGTTTAGAAAACTTTGATTCATTTATATTAATGTTTGGTGTAATACAAGACGCATTCAAGTTCGGGTATAGTTATGATATTACAGTAAGTAATTTAAGAAATAGCAATACACTAGGAGCTCACGAATTATCATTTACTCTGTACATGCCATGCAAAACCAGAAGTAAATCATTTAACACAATAAGCTGCCCACAATTTTAGTTATATAAAACCAAAAAAAGTAAAAAATTAGAAAAATGATAAATAAAAACACCGTATTAATAGGAATTTTAAGCGTTCTCATTATATCTTCATGTTCGAAATCTTCATCTACTAAAAGTAGTAAAGAGTCTTCTACAACAGGGTGGAAATATAATGATCGGAAACAAGGTGGTTTTGATGTTGTTAAAAAATCGGAACAGACACCAGGTCCTGGATTAATGTTTGTTGAAGGAGGTAGATTAACAATGGGAAGAGTTGATGAAGATGTTATGTCTGACTGGAACAATATCTCAAAAACTGTAACTGTATCTTCTTTCTACATTGATGAAACTGAAGTTAGAAACCTTGACTATGTAGAATACCTTGAATGGATAAAGAAACATTATGTATATGAAAACAGTCCATTCTTTACAGGAACTGCAAGACCTGAAATTTATAAGAAAGCTCTTCCAGACACTTTAGTATGGAGGGATAAATTAGGTGAAAATGAAATGTTCGTTAACAACTATTTAAGACATCCATCATACAGAGAATATCCTGTTGTTGGAGTTAGCTGGGAACAAGCAAATAATTACTGTATCTGGAGAACAGATAGAGTAAATGAAAGAATTTTAATTGATCTAGGTTTAATAATGGAAGTAACTCATCCAGACAGAGAAGGAATTGAAGTTCCATTTACTACAGATGGATATCTACAAGGTTCTGAAGATTACTTAGCTTATTTTGTAACAGAAAAACAAAAATCTAAGTTAGATAACCTAAAAGTATTAAAAGATGATGATGAAGGAAGATATACTAATATGGAAGATGGAATACTGTTACCAAATTACAGACTTCCTACTGAAGCAGAATGGGAACATGCTGCCTTAGGGTATGTTGGGAATAATATAGGTGATAATCATAACGAAAGAAAAATTTATCCTTGGAATGGTTCAGGATTAAGAAATAACACCAAGCAAAATCAAGGAAAAATAATGGCAAACTTTAAAAGAGGAAGAGGAGATAATATGGGAGTTGCTGGAAGTCTTAATGATGAAGCTGATATTACGGCTCCTGTTAGATCTTACTGGCCAAATGACTATGGATTGTATAATATGGCAGGAAATGTTTCTGAATGGGTAGCTGATGTCTATAGGCCTATTACTGAACAAAATAGTACTGCAGATCACAGACCATTTAGAGGAAATGTATATACTACTCAGAAAAAAAACCCAGATGCTAGTCCTGGAGAAAATCCTTATATCATTAATGATAGTACAGGTCGTATAGAACAAACTGACTACAAATTAGAAGCAGATAACATTTATAGAAGAAATTATAAAAAAGCTGATAATATTAATTATTTAGATGGTGATATTGAATCTCAAATGGGAAGTACTACTAAAGACGTTGATGAAAATAGCGATGAGGATAAATCAACAATAAATATTGACAAAAGAAATAAAGGACAAGATGATGATGGAAATATTCAAAATATCAGAAATACCGGTAACAGTAATGAAATGTATAGCTATGGCGAAACTACATTAATATCTGACAAAGCTAGAGTGTATAAAGGTGGTTCTTGGAAAGATAGAGCTTATTGGCTAAACCCTGGAACTAGAAGATTTCTAGATCAAACTCTGGCAACTGACTTTATCGGTTTTAGATGTGCCATGGATAGAGTTGGGCCGCCTCAATCCGATTTAAAACAAAATAAAAGAAGAGAAGTTGATTATAGTAAAGCAAAACAATAATCAAATAAATATCTAAAATGTAAAACCCCTTAATTGGGGTTTTCTTTTTTATAGTATGACCATATCTGAATTATATAAAACATATCAGGAATTTCCTGTAATCTGTACTGATAGCAGAAACATTCAAAAAGATAGTATATTCTTTGCTTTAAAGGGAGAAAATTTTAATGGAAATAAGTTTGCTAATCAAGCAATAAAGGATGGATGTAAACACGCTATTATTGATGATAAAGAATATAATGAGACTAATTGTATCTTAGTGAATGATGTGAAGTCTACACTTCAGGAATTAGCAGAGTTTCACAGAAATAAAATAAATATTCCTGTTATAGGAATAACAGGGACAAATGGAAAAACAACTACTAAAGAACTCATTAATTCTATACTTTCATCTGAATATAATTGCTACAGCACTAAAGGTAACTTAAATAATCAGATAGGTTTACCTTTAAGTATCTTAGAAATAGATAAAGATCATGAAATTGCTATAATAGAGATGGGAGCAAGTGAGATTGGAGAAATAAAGAATTTGTGCAGAATTGCAAAACCTACATCAGGACTCATAACTAATATAGGAAAAGCTCATTTGGAAGGATTTGGAAGTTTTGAAGGAGTAATGAAAGCCAAAACAGAATTATATCATTATCTGCAAGAAAAAAATGTAATGCAATTTGTAAATAGAAATGATGATTTACTTATTCTAAAAAGTAATGAGAAAAAGAGAATAACTTATGGTAAAGAATCTAACTCAGATTTTATAGCTACATTAACTTCTAGTTTCCCTTTTATCTCTGTAAAAATAAAAGATACTGAAATAAATTCTAATCTTATAGGGGAGTTCCAATATGATAATATCGTAGCCGCATCTTGTATTGGAGATTTCTATAATATCTCCTATAAGAACATTAAAAAATCTATAGAGGAATATATCCCAAAAAACAACAGAACTGAATTAATAGAGACAGAAAACAATAATATTATCTTAGATGCATATAATGCGAATCCTTCAAGTATGGAATCAATGATAGAATCGTTTATTAAATTAGATAAACCAAATAAGATGTGTATCCTGGGAGAAATGAGAGAATTAGGTAAATATTCTAAAGATGAACATCAGAAATTGATTAACCAAATAGAAATAAGTGGAATTGAAAGCATCTTTGTCGGTGAAGAGTTCTTAAATCTTACAAACAAAAATATTTACTTAGAAACATCAGAACTTATTGATAATATCACTAGATATAATCTGAAAAAGAGAACTATTCTAATAAAAGGATCAAGAGGAATAAAGTTAGAAAATCTAGTAAAACATCTTTAAAAATCTTCTTCTAATGCATCTCTTACTAACTTCCTGAGTATTATTATAAAACAAATAGTAAAAACACCTAGAAAGGTGAAGATAACTATCCAAAATAAATTAGATCTATTTATATTCTCAAGAGGAAGTACTGGTTTGTCAACAATTTGAATCAAAGGTGTCTCATTTAACACACTCATATGTGATAATTCTATATTTTTTCTTAATTCTAAATAAACAGCTTGTAAAATCTCAACCTCTCTCATATATTGAAGTTCTTCCAATCTTCCTGATGCTGTCATAACTCGCATGTTGTTGTCTTTTACTTTTGCAAAATTTCTTTCTGATATTTTTAGAGATTTAAAAATAGAATCAGATCTAGATTGTAAATTATCTAATACATTCCTAGATTTTTCAGTCTGATAATCTATATACATTTCTGAAATCTCATCAATAACTATTTCTGTAAAATTCTTTGCAAGCTCAGCATCTAAAGACTCAAATGAAAGATTAATAATATTAGATTCATCATTCTGAAACAAAATCTCCATGTTTTTATTAATAATTCTAAACCATACAATACTTGTAATACTATCATTATAATTATTGCTAGATAAATTGATAGTTGAACTATCTGTTATCATATTATTTAT
>JABHQB010000021.1 GCA_018695965.1 Flavobacteriales bacterium
GAAAAATTATGGATTACAATAGAAAAATTAATTAAAAAATGAAAATAAGAAAACTATTAATTATTATAGTAAGTATCATTATCTTACTAATGTTCGGACTAGTATCATATGTTAGTTATGACATGGGAATAAGTTATGGAGAACAGCATGCAGAAGAAATAAGATCATCAAGAACTACAGACTCTTTGGTTTATGAGGAAATGATAAAATCAGTGTCAGTTATCAAAGTAAATAATTCTGATTTACAATCTGAAATAAGTAGTTCTGGTAGAGTTGTTTCCTTAAATAATATCAATATCTCTTCAGAGGTTAGCGGAAAGTTAGAAGGGAACTTCTCAATTAAAAAAGGAACAAAATTCCGTAAGGGAGATGTATTATTCAGAGTAAAAAACACAGACATAAAACTTTTAGCAGATGCCAAAAAAAGTAATTTTATGAATTTACTTTCTTCCAATTTGGCAGATATAAAACTAGATTTCCCTGAAGAATACACAAAATGGGACGAGTTTTTTAATTCTATCTCTTTTAACTCCCCTATTGGAGATCTCCCTGAAACCTCTACATCAAAAGAAAAAAACTTTATCATCTCAAGAGGAATTATGTCAGAATACTTATCTATAAAATCAGATGAGGAGAAATTAAAAAAATATACAATTCGTTCCACTTTTGATGGTGTCATTTCAAGATCTTATACAGATATAGGATCAAATGTAAATATGGGAAGTCCTGTAATTGACGTAATAAGAAACGGAAATATGGAGGTGGAACTTACAGTAAATACTTCCGAAATTGATTTTATAAAATTAGGAAGTAAAGTTACATTAATGGATGGTTCTCATACATTTGACGGATCTATTATCAGAAAAGGAAACTTTGTAAATAAAAACACTCAAAATATTTCTGTTTTTGTATCCATTAATGATGATGCAGACTTCCTTTATGATGGAATGTATTTAGATGCGAAAATCTCTTCAATTATAATAAATAATGTATGCAAAATACCAAGAAGCTGCGTCTTGGACAAACAAGTATTTATTGTAAATACAGAAAATAAATTAGAGAAAATAAATGTAAACATTATCTCCAATCAAGGAAACAATGTAATAGTTGATAATATTATCAATAATACAATGGTTGTTAGCGAATCTCTTATTAACACCAAAGCTGGAACTATTGTAAAACCTATTATAAAATAAGATGAAAAAGTTAATTGCTTATTTTATAAAGTACCCAATCTACGCTAATGCAGTAATAATTATAACTGCAATTGCAGGTATCTTGAGTTTAGTAATGATGCCAAAATCATTTTTTCCAGAACTATCTCCAAATAAAATATATATAAATGTATCTTATCCTGGAGCGTCTCCAGAAGAAATTGAGGAAGGAATTACCACCCGAATTGAAGAATCCTTAAATGGAATTGAAGGAGTTGAAGAGATTATGTCTGTTTCATCTGAAAACATGTCAAAAGTAACTGTAGAGGTTTATGAAGGATTTAATATTGATGAAGTCTTACAAGATGTAAAAAGCTCTGTTGATGCAATCTACTCTTTCCCTGAAGGAGCGGAGAAACCAACTATTCAAAAGCAAAAATCAAGAGGAATGGGTGGAATGGGAAATATGGTAGGATATTACGCTCTTAAGGGTCCAGATGATCTGTGGTTACTTAAAGGAAAATCCGATAAAATAGAACAAGATCTACTCAATGATGATCAAATAAGTCAAATACAAGTACTTGGATATGCTCCAATAATTATCTCAGTAGAAATTAAGGAAGAACAGTTATTAAGATATAATCTAACTTTTGACGTTGTATCTGCAGCAATTAAAAGAAGTAATATAGATATCTCTGGTGGAAGTATAAAAACTCAGAAGGAAGAAATAATAATACGATCAAATAATAGGAATACTACTTCTGAAGAAATACAAAAAATTGTTATTTTATCTGAAAGAAATGGAGATATAGTAAGATTAAAAGATATAGCTAAAGTAGATCTTGAATTCTCAGAAATCCCTATAACATCTTATGTAAACGGTGAAAGGTCTATCAGCTTCTTAATTAAAAAAACACCAGAAGAGGATATTAAGAAGATAGCTTCCTCTATGGAGGATTATATTAAGAAATTTAATGAAGAAAATCAAGGATATGAGATTATTACGCTCTTTCAATTTGCAGACATGCTTGATCAAAGAATAGAAACCTTAAGTAAAAATCTAATGATAGGACTTCTGTTAGTACTAATAATCTTAGGATTCTTTCTTTCGTTCAGACTTTCATTATGGGTCGCATTTGGCATTCCATTCTCATTTATTGGTATGATTTCTATCGGAATAATGTACGGCATGACTATAAATATGATTTCATTATTTGGAATGATTCTAGTAGTTGGAATTCTAGTTGATGATGGAATTGTAATTGCAGAAAATATTTATAGTCATTTTGAGAAAGGGAAAAGTCCTATGAAAGCAGCTCTAGACGGAACAATGGAAGTAGTAACTCCTGTTCTAACCTCTGTACTTACAACTGTTTTTGCTTTTTCTACACTCCTTTTTGTAGGAGGTCAAATGGAAATGATGCAAGAAATGGCATTTAGTGTAATTGCTGCGTTATTATTCTCTTTAGTAGAGGCCTTCTTAATACTACCTGCACATTTATCTTCCAAGAAAGTTTTTAAAAAAGAATCTACTTCATCTTTCAGTAAAATAAAACGAAAAGTAGAGAATTTAGTAGAAAAATTAAGGAATAAGTATAGTGAAATAAATGCAAGATTTGTTAAGAATTACAGATGGCATGTTTGGACTCCTTTTCTATTTATCATCTTAGTATTAGTCATGTTTATTAGTGGAGCTATTAGATGGACCTTTTTCCCTTCTATACCTTTTGATGAAGTAAAGATTGAGTTTTCATACAAACCTGGGGAAAGAGAATTTCGTACTGAAAACTTCCTTTGGTATTGTGATTCTATAATAAACGATTATCATGAAGAATTAATAGAAGAATTTGACGATTCTCTATTTACTGACATTTCATTAAATGTAGGTTTTACAGAGAATTTAGGTGTTTCAGGTTCACATGTAGGGTCTATAAGGGTAGCTGTTAAAGAAAATGATCTAATCTCTACTATTGATATTTCAAACGAGATACAAAGAAGAATACATCCTGACTCTATTGCATTGATGGAACAGATATCTGTTGGTGGATTCCAACAATTTGGTAAAGAAGTTTCAATATCATTACAATCAGAAAATGACGTAGAACTGAAAGAGGCTGTAAATTGGTTAAAACAAAAAATTTCTAGCATCAATATGGTGAAGGAAGTATTGGATAATGGAGGCGTAGGTAACAGAGAAATTCATCTTACACTGAAAGAGAAAGCGTATGCACTAGGACTTAATGAAGCGATAATACTAAAACAAATAAGGCAAGGATTTTTTGGAGAAGAAGTTCAAAGATTAATAATTGGAAGAGATGAGGTGAAAATATGGATCAGATATCCTAAAGAGAATCGAAACAGTATAGAAGATCTAAATAAAGTAAAAATAAAAACCTTATCAGGGTCTTTAATCCCACTTGAAGAAGTTGCAAATTACGAGTACAAAAGAGGTAGGGTGAAAATAAATCATATAAACGGAACAAAAGAGATTCGTGTTGATGCGTCACTTTATAATGCAGAGTTCTCTTCAGAAGTAAATAATCAAATTGAAAAAGAATACCTAAGTAATTTAAAAACAGAGTTTCCAAATGTATCTTATAAAATAATGGGGCAAGCAGAAGAGGCGGCAGATAGCGGAAAAAGATTAGGAATTGCATTCTTAATTAGCATTATTCTTATTATGATAACAATTTCCTTAAATTTCAAATCATTCTACCAAGCAAGATTAATTTTAATGGTAGTTCCTATTGGTGTATTTAGCGCTATTTTAGGACACGGAATTATAGGAAAACCATTTTCAATCATGAGTGTTTGGGGAGTTGTAGCTCTTATTGGTATTTTGGTAAATGATGCGGTAGTCATGCTTGATAAATACAACAGGAATCTAGATGAAGGAATGGATATGGAACAAGCAGTAATTGGAGCAGGAAAAAGTAGATTCAGGGCAATTATATTAACTACAATTACAACCTTTGTAGGTTTAGCTCCACTAATCTTTGAAAAGAGTTTTCAAGCACAATTTTTAATACCAATGGCAATATCAGTAGCTTTTGGTGTTCTTTTCGGAACAATAATACTCCTTCTATATTTCCCATCACTAATTATGTATTTTAATGATATAAGGAGAGCAAGATGGTGGCTGTGGAACGGAGGTGAAAATCCTCCAACAAAAATGGAAGTAGAGCCCTTTACAAAACTAAAGAACAGAACAAATGAAATATTAGAATAATGAAAAAAATCATAATCATATTATTTTTAATAAGTCCCTTTATTTTATTGTCACAAGAAAGTTTATCACTAGAAAATGCGATTAGAATCGGACTGAAACAAAATTTTGATATTCAGTTATCAGAAAAAAAATTAGAAATAAGTAAAGTGAAAAACAATTTGGCAAATGCTGGAGCTTTACCAACTATCAATATCTCAGCAAAGAATGAAAGATCTGTTTCAGATCAATCGAATAACCCTACTTCATTTATTCAAGAGACATTAAAAGCGGAGAGTATGAGTGCTACTGCAAATATGAGTTGGACTTTATTTAATGGGTACGGAATAAAAGCAAATAAGAAAAAACTAAGTCAAATAGAACAATTAAGTAATGGAAACTTAACTTTAACTATTGAAAACACTACACAAGGAATTCTTCTATCCTATTACAATTGTGTTATTCAAAAAGAAAGATTAGAACTCTTACAAAAAGTAGTAAATTTATCTAGAGAAAGATTGATTTATCAGAAAACAAAATATGAAATTGGTAGTAGTAGTAAATTAGAACTTCTACAAACAGAAAACTCTTTACTGACCGATAGTTCAAATCTAATTTTACAAAAATTGAATTATGATAATTCGGTGAAAAACCTGAATCTAATTTTAGGTGTAGAGCTAAATAAAAAATGGAATCTTACAGATAAAATAAACGATAGAAGTCAATTATTTAATTTTGAAAACCTAAAAAATCAAACTCTTTCGGATAATACTAATTTACGAAATCAACACATAAATATGGAGATTATCAAACAAGATATTATTTTATCAAAGAGTATATACCGTCCAATGGTCTCTTTTAATTCAGGAGGAAGTTATAACACAAATACTTATGATATTGGTGATTCTGGTTATGAAGGAGACAATACAGGAAAAACATTAAATTATTATGCAAATTTAACAGTAAGTCTACGACTTTATGATGGAGGGAAGTATAAAAATACAAAAAAAGAAAATAAAATAAAAGAAGAAATAAACGAACTAGAACTAAAGAAAATAAGAAGAGAAGTACTACAACAACTTTCCATAAATTATCAGAAATATAATAGCAATATAACAATCCATAATCTCAATAAAAAAGCTTTCAAAATTGCTGAAACAAACTATCTGCTAGCAAATGATAAAAACAACAGAGGAGTAATTAATTCTTTTACCTTAAGAGATATTGAAATTGCCTATCTAAATTCAGGAATTTCATATTTGCAATCAGCTTATAATCTGAATGAAAGTTACTTAGAATTAATGAAAATTACTGGAGGAATTTTACAAGAAGAAACTTTCTAAGACATTTCATTTAATACATCTGATATATTTCCATAAGAATTCTTTAGTTTTTTTGAAATTTGATCTTTATCTACCCAAGAAACCTTTGTAATTCCCTCCTCTATTTGAGGAACTAACTTTGCAGAATAATCTGTTTTCATCTTATACCAATATGTTTTTTTAAGAATATTTTCTCCCTCTAAAACATAAGTATGATACGTATCTTTTATTTTATTTTCAATTATTATACCTGAAACACCACATTCTTCTTCTACTTCTCTAATTGCGCATTCTTCTACAGACTCCCCCATTTCCAGTTTTCCTTTTGGTAAATCCCACTTTCCATTTCTAAAAATCATCAGTATATCTCCATCCTTATTAAACACTAAACCACCAGCTGCCTCAATCATAATATACTTAGAACAAAAATCTTGCCAATTTTCTTCTATTATTTTTAGAGTGTTATTAACGTAAACTTTATACTTTTGCGACATGATATACGATATTGATATTGCCAAACAAGTTGCTAAATCCTTATTGCAAATAAACGCAATTATTTTACAACCTAATAATCCTTTTAAATGGGCTGCCGGATGGAACTCTCCTATCTACTGTGATAACAGA
>JABHQB010000022.1 GCA_018695965.1 Flavobacteriales bacterium
CTTCATTAGTAGCTGCATTTAGGAAAGAATCTAATTTAGCAATTGGAAATTTAATCGGTTCTAATATTTTTAATGTTTTAGCCGTATTAGGGATTACATCGATTATTCATCCAATAGAAATGATGAATGAGAATCTGTTTATTGATTACCTATGGATGATGATATCTGTAATAATTCTTGGTTTATTTATTTATGTTTTTTCAAAGAAACAAATCTCAAGAACAGAAGGGTTGCTTCTTTTGATTTTTTATATTGTGTTTATGTTCTTCTTGTTTTAATTACATTTAACAAATTGTTGATAAATCATTATATCAACTCTCTTTATTTCTTCCAAAAATTTTATCATTTTAATTTATATTTGCTCAAAAATAATGACTAATCAATAAATATTATCTATGAAATCAAAATTAGAATACATCTGGCTAGATGGTTACCATCCAACTCAAAACATGAGAAGTAAAACTAAAGTTTTGGAAGATTTTAGTGGAAAGTTAGAAGATTGTCCTGTTTGGGCTTTTGATGGTAGCTCTACAAAGCAAGCAGAGGGTAGTTCTTCAGATTGTTTATTAAAACCAGTAGCAATTTATTCTGATCCGCAAAGAATAAATGGGTTTTTAGTTATGACAGAGGTGTTAAATGCTGATGGTACTCCACATGAGTCAAACGGCAGATCTCAAATAGATGATAATGATAATGATTTTTGGTTTGGTTTTGAACAAGAATATTTTATTTTTGATGTTGACACTCAACTTCCTTTAGGATTCCCGTTAGGAGGATACCCAGGGCCACAAGGTTTGTATTATTGTTCCGTTGGAGGAAAAAATACTCACGGGAGATCATTTGTAGAAGAACATGCCGATTTATGTATTGAGGCAGGACTAAATTTTGAAGGTATTAATCAAGAGGTTGCGTGCGGACAATGGGAGTTTCAATTATTTGCTAAAGGAGCTAAAAAAGCAGGAGACGAACTTTGGATAGCAAGATACTTACTAGATAGATTGACGGAAGAATATGGATATTATATTGAATATCATCCAAAACCAATTAAAGGTGATTGGAATGGATCTGGTATGCATGCTAACTTTTCTAATTCTACTTTAAGAGAATGTGGTTCTCAGGAGATTTACGAAAAAATTTGTGAATCATTTAGATCGGTTACTAAAGAGCATATTGATGTTTATGGTGAGTATAATGATCAAAGGTTAACTGGGCTTCACGAAACGGCTTCAATAAATGACTTTAGTTATGGTGTTTCAGATAGAGGAGCTTCCATCAGAATACCAATTATTACAGTAGAACAAGGTTGGAAAGGTTGGTTGGAAGATAGGAGACCAGCATCAAATGCTGATCCTTACAAGATTGCAGGGAGAATAGTGAAAACTGTTAAAACAGCTAAAGTACATTCTGTTAACATTTAGTTTTTTATAATTCTGATTATCTTTTTGTTATACTAATTCAAATTATTCCTTATTTTAGCAAGAATTATTAAAATGAAAAAGATGAAAAACAACTCCAAGTTTTTAATATTAAGTTTATTTCTAGTTTTATTCTCTACAATTTCTCTACAAGCTCAAAGAAAAAATAGAGTAATACAAAAAGCAGATCAAGCTTTTGATGCTGAGATGTACTTTGAAGCATCTGAACTTTATAAAAAGGGTTATAATAAAACTAAGAATAAAGCTATAAAGGCAGAGATCTTATTTAAGCAAGCTGAATGTTATAGATATTCTAGTAAATTTAAAAATGCAGCTAATTTTTACAAGAAATCAATCAAAGCTAAATACGATAATAGTAATCCGATAGCAATTTATTGGTATGCTGAAATGCTAATGACGAATGGTAATTATGAAAAAGCTTTAGAACAATTTAAAAAATACTCTAAAAAAGTTCCTACAGATATAAAATCTCAGAAAGGATTAAAATCCTGTCAGTTTGCAATTGATTGGATGGCAGATCCTACAAGATATGTTATTGGTAAGATGAATGCGTTTTGCTCAAGAAGTAATGATTATTCACCTGCATTTGGAAATAGAGATTACACAAAAATCTATCTTGTATCTTCTAGAAAAGGGTCTTCAAATGACAATATTGATGAGAGAACAGGAGAGTTCTTTACCGATATCTGGAGTTCTTCTTTAAATAAAAAAGGAGAGTGGAGTAAACCAAAAGCTGAAGTCGCTCCTATAAACACCGATAATCATGAAGGGACTCTTTGTTTGAATCAGAATGGTACTACAATGTTTTTTACAACTTGTCAGTCTGAAAACAAAAAAGAATTAGGATGTGAAATCTCTATTTCTCAATTAAAAGGTAAATTATGGGGATCTTTAAATAAGCTGGAAGTAAAAGTAGATAGTAATACAACTATTGGTCACCCTACCATTTCTTCTGATGAAAAACATGTTATTTTCTCAGCTGATATGGATGGAGGACTTGGAGGAAAAGATTTATGGATGGTTACAAAAGTTGCTAGAGGTCAGTGGAGCGAGCCAGCGAATTTAGGTATTGCAGTAAATACTCCAGGTGATGAGATGTTCCCTTTCTTACATAATGATGGTTCTTTGTATTTTGCTTCTGATGGACATGTTGGTATGGGAGGATTAGATATTTACAAATCAGAACTAGATGATAATGGAATTTATGTTTCGGCTATTAACTTAAAATATCCAATTAATTCATCTGCAGATGATTTTGGTATGATTGTTGAAAAAAAATCGGAGAGAGGATATTTCTCATCGAATAGAAAAACTTGGACTGGAGAGGATGGAGTCGAGAATAGATCTAATGGATCTGATAATATTTATCAATTCGAATTACCAGTTTTAGTGATAACATTACAAGGTGTAATAACAGACACAAAAACAGGAGCTATTGTTTCTGGAGCAAATGTAAAGTTAGTTGGTGATGATAATTCATCAGTTGAAGTTACTACTGATAATACAGGAAGTTATTATTTTGACTTAACTCCCCTTGTATCTTATGAGATTATTGTTAGTAGAGAGAATTATCTTAATAATAAAGTTACAGAAACAACTGTTGGTATTGAGGAAAATACAGATCTAGTTAAGGATATTAATATTGACCCTATTAAGAAGGAGATTATTATGCCTAGAATTGAGTATGATTTTACAAAGTGGAATTTAAGACCACAATCTATTCTTGATCTTGATTTATTAGTTATTACATTAAATGAGAATCCTAATATTACAATTGAGTTAAAATCTCATACGGACTTTAGAGGTACTGATCAACAAAACCTTATGCTTTCACAGAAAAGAGCAGATGCTTGTATACAGTATTTAATTTCAAAAGGAATTGCTTCCGATAGATTAGTCTCAAGTGGAAAAGGGGAGTCTGAACCATATATATTAACTGAACAAGACTCGAAAAGAGAAGTTAAAGGAGGATTCCTAACAAAGAAAGTGTTTAAGCAAGGTGATGAGATGTCAGTATCTTATATTAATGGATTGAAAAATAAGTTTAAAGAAACTGCACATCAATTGAACAGACGAACTTCTTTTAAAGTTTTGTCTGAGAATTATATTCTTAATAAGATAAAAGAAATTGAAGAAAACTAATACTTGAAATATATAATAATAAAAGCGTCCTTCTGGGATGCTTTTTTTTATCATAAAATGGAAGAAAACAGATATAATCAAAGGGGAGTTTCAGCAGATAAAGAGGATGTACATTATGCTATAAAGAACACCGATAAAGGTTTGTTCCCAAAGGCGTTCTGTAAGATTGTACCAGATTATTTAAGTAATGATGAAGATTATTGTTTGATAATGCATGCTGATGGAGCGGGAACAAAATCGGCTTTAGCTTATATGTATTGGAAAGAAACTGGAGATATTTCAGTTTGGAAAGGCATTGCTCAGGATGCGCTTATTATGAATATTGATGATCTGATATGTGTTGGTGCTACGGATAATATTATGTTATCTTCTACAATAGGTAGAAATAAAAACTTAATAAACGGAGATGTTCTTTCGGAGATAATAAACGGAACAGAAGAATTACTTGTGGAATATAAGAATTATGGAGTGAATATCATCTCTACTGGAGGAGAAACAGCTGATGTTGGTGATTTGGTAAGAACAATTATTGTAGACTCAACAGTTGTTTCTAGAATGAAAAGGGAAGATGTAATAGATAATGCAAATATTAAACCAGGAAATGTAATTGTTGGATTATCATCTTCTGGCCAAGCTACTTATGAATCAGAGTATAATGGAGGGATGGGAAGCAATGGTTTAACTTCTGCTCGTCATGATGTATTCTCAAAAATTTTGGCAGAAAAATACCCTGAAAGTTACGATCATTCAGTTCCTGAAGAATTAGTTTATTCTGGAACAAAAAAACTTACAGATAGAATTGAAGGTTCTGATTTAGATGTTGGGAGATTAGTTTTATCTCCAACTAGAACCTATATTCCAATTGTAAAAGAGATTTTAGATAAATTTAGAACTAAGATTGATGGCATGGTACATTGTAGTGGGGGAGCTCAAACAAAGGTTTTGCACTTTGTAGATAAAGTTCATGTTATGAAAGATAATATGTTCGATCTGCCACCATTATTTCAGATGATTCAAGAAGAATCTAATACAGATTGGAAAGAAATGTATAAGGTTTTTAATATGGGACATAGAATGGAATTGTATGTTTCTAAGGAAATTGCAGATGATATTATTTCTATTTCAGAATCCTATAATGTAGCAGCTAAAATTATTGGTAGAGTAGAAGAAAGTACAATAAAGAAGCTTACGATAAGGAGTAAATTTGGAGAGTTTGTATATAATTAAGATATGTTAGATAAGTTAAAAGCAATATATGATAGATATATGGAGGTTGAAAAATTAATTTCTTCTCCCGAAGCTATGAACGACATGAAACTGTATGTCCAGTTAAATAGAGAATATAAAGATTTGACTCCTATTGTAAGAGCATATAATGAGTATAAAAATATTATGTCAAATATTGAATCCTCTAAGGAAATTCTTAAAGAAGAGAATGATGATGAGATGAGAGAAATGGCGAAAATGGAATTAGACGAACTTCTTCCAAGAAAAGAGGAAATGGACGAAGAGATTAAAATTTTGTTAATACCTAAAGATCCTGAAGATTCGAAAAATGCTGTAATGGAGATTAGAGCAGGTACTGGTGGTGATGAAGCCAGTATTTTTGCTGGAGATCTATATAAAATGTATACTGCTTTTGCTTCTACAAAAGGATGGAGCACAGAACTTGTTGATATTGCTGAAGGTACATCAGGTGGATATAAAGAAATCATTTTCAATATAAATGGAGATGATGTTTATGGTCAATTAAAATTTGAGTCCGGAGTACATAGAGTTCAGAGAGTTCCTCAAACCGAAACACAAGGAAGAGTACACACATCCGCATCAACAGTAATTGTACTTCCAGAAGCAGAAGAATTTGATATTGAGTTAAAGCCTGCTGATATCAGAAAAGATACTTATTGTTCTTCAGGTCCTGGTGGACAGTCAGTAAATACTACTTATTCTGCAGTGCGTTTAACTCATATTCCTACTGGAATAGTAGCTCAGTGTCAGGATCAAAAATCTCAACATAAGAATTACGATAAGGCATTAAAAGTTTTACGTTCTCGTATTTATGAAATGGAATTACAGAAGAAATTAGAGGAAGATGCAAAACATAGAAAAACAATGGTTTCTTCCGGTGACAGATCTGCCAAAATCAGGACGTATAACTATCCGCAAGGTAGAGTTACCGAACACAGAATTGGACTTACAAAATATAATTTACAGAATGTTATGGGAGGAGAGATTCAGGAATTTATTGATGAATTACAATTAGCTGAAAATGCTGAAAAACTGAAAGAAGGGACCACAATAGAATAAAAACAACTAAATGACTAGAGAAGAACTGATATTACAAATCAAATCTAAACGATCATTTCTATGTGTTGGTTTGGATACGGATATCAATAAAATCCCAAAACACTTGTTAGATCTTGAGGATCCGATATTTGAGTTTAATAAGCAAATTATCAATGCAACTAAAGATTTATGTGTTGCTTATAAACCTAATATTGCATTTTATGAGAGTATGGGTGTAAGTGGATGGAATTCTTTTAAAAAAACATTAGACTATATACCTGAGAATGTTTTTACTATTGCAGATGCAAAAAGAGGAGACATTGGAAATACTTCTAAAATGTATGCAAAAACATTTTTCGAGAATTTGAATGTTGATGCAGTAACCGTTGCTCCATATATGGGTTCTGATTCTGTTACCCCCTTTTTAGAATTTGCTGATAAATGGGTGATATTATTAGCATTAACTTCCAATATTGGTAGTTTAGATTTTCAGAACACAAAAAATGAAGATGGAAAACAATTATTTGAGAGAGTTCTAGAAACTTCTCAAACTTGGGGTACAGATAAAAACATGATGTATGTTGTTGGAGCTAATAGATCCGAGCAGCTTTCAGAAGTAAGAGAAATAATACCAACTCATTTTTTGTTAGTCCCAGGAGTGGGAGCGCAAGGAGGTTCTTTAGAAGAAGTTGCAAAATATGGAATGAATGATGAATGTGGTTTATTAGTAAATTCATCTAGAGGAATAATTTATGCAAGTACAGAAATAGATTTTGCTGAAAAAGCAAGACAGGAGGCTCAGAAACTACAATTTAAAATGGATATCCTCTTATCAGAAAAAGGAATCTAAAACTTTATTTTATACACAACAAATCCAACCCATTCTTTTATAAGTGTTTCCCACTTCTCATAGGATGATGAATTTGGTAAAAAGAGGTAACCTAAATCAAACTGTTTGTCTTTTGTTGTATAATCTGTAGGAAATTTATCACAATTTAAGTTGAATTTTTGGAAACATAAATCAGCTCTTTTCATATGCCAGGCAGAAGTTATTAAAAGTAAATTTTCTGTGTTATCTGATAATAACTCAGATGTGTATTTTGCATTTTCGTAAGTGTTTCTAGATTTATTTTCAATTAATATATCTTCTGTAGGTATACCACATTCTATCAGAAATTTCTTGGACCAATCAGCTTCTAAATACCCTTCATTTATTAGCTGTCCATTTCCCCCACTAACTAAAATCTTCTTTACTATTCCTGTTTTGTAAAGATGAATTGCATGAAATAGTCTATCTCCACAATCATTAAATTCAATTCTATCTTTTTTGTTGTCATATTCAGAAAACCCACCAAGAACTATGCCGTATTCATAAGTTTTATCTAATTCTGAAACTGAAATTGCATCGTCTTCCCACATTCTGTAGGAAATATCTACAATATATCCGTTCCCGAAAAACCAAAAAGCAAACAAACTAATATAAAGTAATTTCTTTCTTTTATTCTTAAAAATTATGGACGATATGATTAATAATAAAATCCAGAAAGTTGGTTTTATTAGGAAGAATAATATTTTGGATAGAATAAAAAACATAGTTATATTTTCTGTTTTCAAAGATAGACTATATTTGGGAAAATTAACTTTTCTTAAAAGATAAGTTATTTATTATTCTACTTCTATATTTCTGTGTTAATTCATTTAGATTATAAGGATTATTTTTAAAAAAAATGTCTAAATTGCGATATTAGAATTAGTAAATTAAAACAGTAGTGAATTTATTTAAAATTTTATTTAAAAAACATTTTTTTGGTGTTAGTTCTTGGTGGGGTAGCAGACTTGGAGTTAAATCATCTATAATAAGATTGTTTTTTATTTACGGCACTTTTGTTAATACTTTCACTATACTTATTTATTTGATTATGGTTTTTATACTAAAAACCAGAAATCATTTTAAGTATAAAAGAAGAAGCGTTTTTGATCTGTAAGATATTATGGAAAACACTCAAATTATACTTACTATAATATTATTAATAGTTGAACTTGCAGCATTTGCTTGGCTAATTATTGATATTCAGAAATCAAAAAAGAAACAAGATAAGATATTAGATTTGGAAAGACAGATTTTAGAGATGGAGAAATCTATTATGGAAATTGAGAATAATATTATTTTGGAAATTGCTGATTTAAAAGAATTAGTAAGAAAAATAACATGATAAAACAGTAATGAAAGTTTTTATTACAGGCAGTAATGGATTACTTGGGCAAAAGTTAGTTCACAAACTAAGGATTGATGAGTCAGTTGAACTAATCGCAACTTCAAAAGGAGGAAATAGAATTTCTGAGAAAATAGGATATAACTATATTTCATTAGATGTTACTAAAAAAGAAGAATTAGAAAAGGTTATACTTTCAGAAAAACCAGATGTAATTATCAATACTGCAGCTATGACTAATGTAGATGCTTGTGAAAATAAAAAACAAGAATGCGATGAGTTGAATATAGATGCTGTAAAATATCTTACAGATATCTCAGAGCAAATTGACGCTCATCTTATTCATATTTCAACTGATTTTATTTTTGATGGAAAAAACAGTCCTTACACTGAGGATGCAATTCCGAATCCGTTATCATATTATGGTTTATCAAAACTTAAATCGGAAACTCTTTTATTAGAATCTTCTTGTAGATGGACGGTACTAAGAACCATCATTGTTTTTGGTGTTGCCGAAAATTTAAGCAAAGGAGATATTGTGTTATGGGCAAAAGGTGAATTAGAGAAGGGAGAAAAGCTAAATATAATAGATGATCAATTTCGATCACCAACTTTAGCTGAAGACTTGGCTGACGCTTGTATACTTTCCTTTCAAAAACAGAAATACGGAGTGTATAATGCTTCAGGGAAAGATATAATGAGTATTTATGAAATTGTAGAGAGAATTGCAAAACATTATAATTACTCAACTGAAAATTTAAATAAAATTTCAACATCTACATTAAATCAGACTGCTACAAGACCTCTAAAAACAGGTTTTATTTTGGATAAAGCAAAAAATGAATTAGGATATAATCCACACTCGTTTGAAGAGAGTTTAACAATAATAGATAAACAATTAAAAAATAAATAATTATGAAGAATTTCTTGCTTGCACTTACTTTATTCTTGCCTGCTCTGGCAAAAGCGGAAGGAATAGATACAAAAATTGATAAATCCTTTCAGCCAATTTCTGATTTTTTTAGTCAATTAATATTTTTTCCATTTTTTGGTATTCCATTTGTTCTTATTTTACTAGTATTTAGTGCGGTATTTTTTACCATCTATTTTGGGTTTCCAAATATTAGATATCTAAAAACTGCTATAAATGTAGTAAGAGGAAAATATGATCATATCGATTCTCATACCTCTACAGATAATGAATTAGCAATTGATGGAGATATAAAAGATACCATTAAAGATGAAAGTAAAGATGGGGAGGTTTCTCATTTTCAGGCATTAGCTACTGCGGTTTCCGGTACAGTAGGAAATGGTAATATTGCTGGAGTAGCATTAGCAATATCATTAGGTGGTCCAGGTGCTACATTTTGGATGATCATATGTGGTCTTCTTGGGATGTCCACTAAATTTGTTGAATGTACATTAGGAGTGAAATATCGAGATATTGGTGAAGACGGAACAGTATATGGTGGGCCAATGTATTATATAAGTAAGGGATTAACAGCAAGAGGATTTAAAAATCTTGCAAAAATTGGAGCATTTCTCTTTGCGATATTTTGTATAGGAGGATCATTTGGAGGAGGAAATGCTGCACAATCTAATCAAGCAACAATTGTTTTAAAGGATTTGATGGGATTGGAAAGTAATGCTGCTGGAGCTTTAATTGGATGTGTACTCGCTTTTTTTGTAGGAATTATAATAATTGGTGGAATTAAAAGAATTGCATCTGTAACAGAGAAGATTGTTCCTTTTATGGCTGTCATGTATTTATTAGCCTGTTTATATATTATATTGATTAATTTTAATCTTGTAGATGATGCTTTTGCTTTAATAATTACTGAAGCATTTAATCCGACAGCTATTGGTGTAGGAAGTGTCATTGGTGTTCTATTAGTAGGATTTAAACGAGCTGCTTTTTCAAATGAAGCAGGAGCAGGATCTGCTTCTATTGCTCACTCTGCAGTAAAAACAAAACATCCTGCTTCTGAAGGATTAGTGTCTTTGTTAGAGCCTTTTATTGACACAGTTGTAATCTGTACTATGACAGCTCTTGTAATAATCATTTTTAATTTTGGAGGATTTTTTGAATATGGAGGTAATGGTTCAGGATCTGTTTTAATTGATGGAGTTGCTTATGAGGGAGCGGGTATTACTTCAAAGGCTTTTGCTCAATATATTCCATTTTCAGCTGTATTTTTAACGATTGCTGTAGTATTATTTGCAGTTTCAACAATGATATCTTGGTCTTATTATGGATTGCAATCCTGGAAATTTATTTTTGGTAGAGGTAAATTAGCAGATTTACTTTATAAAATACTTTTCTTAATCTTTATTGTAATTGGAGCTGCAGCAAGCATGAAATCTATTTGGGATTTCTCAGATGCTATGATATTTGCTATGATATTTCCAAATATGATTGGATTATTTTTCTTATTCCCAGAAGTAAAAAAAGAATTAACTAAATACCTTAAGGCTATAAGAAGATAAGATGAGTTTCAAAGATTATTTTCAATTTAATAAGAA
>JABHQB010000023.1 GCA_018695965.1 Flavobacteriales bacterium
AATTTGTTGCAGATAATCTTTCCCAGATTTAGATAGATTTCGGAGTTCATCTAATTCAGAATTTATTCCTTCTTTTATTACATTTCCTTTATTTACAACTGCTGGAGGATTTTCTGTAATAGTATTTTCAATTGTATCTGCAATGTTTTTACACGGATTTAATTGCTCCGAAATAATTTTTAATTCAGAGCTATTAGTTTTTTCACAAGCTTCTTTTATTGGATCAATAGCATTTAGAGCTTGCTTTAACTGATTACATTCTCTAGGAGAAACTCTTGTTGTAGAAACTTTAGAGATTAATCTCTCTAAATCACCTATTTGTTTTATATTTTCCTCCAAAACGGATGTAAAATCAGGATTATTTAAGATATATTGAACTACGTCTGTCCGTTTTTCTATTTGTTTCTTTTCTTTAAGAGGAAGAGCTAACCATCTTTTTATCATTCTGCTTCCCATTGGAGAAATAGTAAAATCAAGTACATCAATAAGTGTTTTTGCTTGATCATTTGTGGAGTGAAACAATTCTAAATTTCGAATGGTAAATCGATCCATCCATACATATTTTTCTTGATCAATTCTACTAATTTTCCTTATATGCTGAGTCAGATGATGATGTGTTTCCTTTAAATAATGTAGTACAGCTCCTGCTGAAATCGTTGCAGTTTCTAATTCGTGTATTCCAAATCCTTTTAACGATTTTGTATGAAACTGATTTAGTAATAACTCCTCAGAATAATCTGTCGTAAAAACCCAATCATCTAGCATATGTGTAAAGAACTGAGTTCCAAATTTTTCTTCAAACTCTTTTCTTTTACTTCTTTCAAAAAGCACTTCAGAAGGAGAGAAACTTTGTAAAAGTTTGTCAATATAATCTGCTTTTCCTTGCGTAACCAAGAATTCTCCTGTACTATTATCCAAAAAAGATACTCCAATATTATCTTTATTAAAAAAAACAGAAGCCAGAAAATTATTACTTTTTTGGTCCGATAAAGTATCTCTGTAGGATACTCCAGGAGTAACCAATTCCGTAACGCCTCTTTTTACTATTTTCTTTGTTGTTTTTGGATCTTCTAACTGATCGCAAATTGCTACTCTTTGTCCTGCTCTTACAAGTTTTGGCAAGTAGGTGTCAATAGAATGATGAGGGAATCCGGCAAGTTCAATTTTTGAGGATCCATTAGCTCTATTGGTAAGTACAATTCCTAATATTTTTGATGTTTTTATAGCATCTTCTCCAAAAGTTTCGTAGAAATCTCCAACTCTGAAAAGTAAAAGCGCATCAGGGTGTTTTGCTTTAATTCCATTAAACTGAGTCATTAATGGAGTTTCCTTTTTTACTTTTGTTTTTGTTTTTGCCAATTTTATTCTGTTAAATTTGCGAATACAAATATAACATATGAGAAAGTTAAAAAATAGTGAATTAGGAAGAATAAGTGTTGAAAACTTTAAAACTTCTAAAAAGACTCCTATTGTTGTAGTTTTAGATAATGTAAGGTCTGCATTAAATGTAGGCTCTTCATTTAGAACTTCAGACGCCTTCCGTATTGAAAAAATATATCTATGTGGAATTACCGCAACACCTCCAAATAAAGAAATCAGAAAATCTGCACTTGGGGCAACCGAATCAGTAAAATGGGAGAAGGTTGAAGACACCGAAAGTGTAATAAAAAAACTCAAATCTGAAGGGTATCATATTTGCGCAATTGAGCAGACAGAAAATTCAATCATGTTAAATGATTTTAGTCCTGCTGAAAAACCGATTGCGGTGGTGTTTGGTCATGAAGTAAATGGAGTACAACAATCAGTTGTTGATTTATGTAATCAGTCTATTGAAATCCCCCAAATTGGAACAAAACATTCACTAAACATTTCGGTAAGTGTTGGGATTGTAATCTGGGACTTATATAAAAATATTATCGGATAATTTGAAAACATACTCAATTTCTTTAGAAGAATTAGAATGTTAATATTCTAACTGTAAAGATAAGGCTTTCAGACTTTATTTTTTGCATCAATAATGATATATTTGCATTAATTATAAAATTATAAAAAAATGAATAATATTAAAATATTTTTATCATCAATGATTATAATGTCATGTATAGGATGTGGACTTGATAAGATGGTTTCTGATTATGACAAGGTAGTGTATGAGCAAACACCAACGGTACTAGAGGTCCATGGCGGACAACTTAGTGTTGATTTAAATGGAACATTTCCAGAAAAATATTTTGCTAAGAAAGCAATAGTTGAAATAACACCTGTAATAATTGGTCAAAACGGAGTGGAGTCCAAATTAAAATCAATCACTCTGCAAGGAGAGCAGGCTACAGGTGGAGACGCTACAATATTTTTTGTGTCTGGAGGAGAATTTACCTATTCTGATAAAATAGGTTATACTGATGAGATGTTAAATTCTACATTAGAACTTAGAGCGTTAGCTACTTTAGAAGATGATGATAAAGTGTTAGGACCTGTTACTATTGCGTCTGGAGTTATTACTACATCAATGAGAGTACAGAATGATGAGATTGTTGCAGTTGCGGATCATGGATATAAAGAAGTAGAAACTGTTTCGGAGACAGCTACTATATACTTTTTAGTGAACAAAAGTAATATCAGAACCACAGAAAAAAGTGATGATGATGTAAAGAAACTACAAGATTTTATAAAGCTAGGATATAAAACAGAATCTTTTGTTGTAAAATCTTCAGCTTCACCTGAAGGAACAGAGAAAATAAATACAGAACTTTCTGATGATAGACAAAACAGTACTTTAAGTTACGCTAAATATTTAATGAAGAAATTAAAAGCAAATGGAGCTTCTGATTATGATAATTACACTTTGTCTTCTGCTGGTGCTGATTGGGATGGATTTAACAAATTAGTTAAGAATTCTACAATTGCTGAAAAAAGCACTATTTTAAGTTTATCAAACAGAAATAAAGAAAAAACTCAGAAAGAAAGAGGAGAATTATTGCAAGATATGGCACAGGTATATGACGCTTTGGAAGGTGATGTTTTACAATACTTAAGGAAATCTGAGATTACAATTAATTCTTATTTACCGAAAAAGACAAGAGAAGAAATTGTGTTACTTTCTTTAACAGATCCTTCTGAGTTATCAGTTGAGGAGTTGTTATATTCAGCTACTTTAGAAGAAAATAAATCTAATTTGATAGATATTTATAATAAAGTAATAGAGTTGCATAATGATTGGAGAGCATATAATAATATTGCTTGTATATACCTTTTGGAAATGGATAAAGAAAATGCAATAGACTACTTAAATCAAGCAATAGAAAATGGAGGAGCAAATGATCCAGATGTTTTAAATAATCTTGGAATAGTTGCTTCATGGGATGGAGATTTGATTAAAGCAGAAGAGTTTTTTAATCAGGAAAATGCTAGTAATCATAATAAAGCAATTTTAAGTATAAGAAAGGGAGATTATAGATCAGCATCTAGATATTATAGAGGTAAGAATACATATAATGCAACTTTGGTAAATATATTAAACGGTAATAATAATACTACTTGTTCAGAAAAAACTGCTGCATGTTATTACTTAAATGCTATTGCAGGAGCAAGAGGAGGAAACGAAACAATTTTGTTTACAAATTTAGAAAAAGCAATAAATTCAAATTTTGATTATAAAACTCAAGCGGAAAAAGATTTAGAGTTTCTAAATTATAGAGAAAATGAGAAATTTATCTCTCTTACAAAATAAGACACACTATTAAAAATTTTTGAACCCCATTTTTTGGGGTTCTTTTGGATAAAAACCAATGGTAGAAAAGAAACCAAACTTTATTGTTGTTGGAGCCATGAAAGCGGCAACAACTTCTTTATATACCTACCTAAAACAACATCCTGAAATTTTCATGACTAAAGTTAAAGAACCTATGTTCTTTAATAATTTTAAGCAAGAGAATAAGTATAAAATTTTAGGAAAGAAGAGCAAGAAACCAACTACATTAAAAGAATATCTTGCAATGTTTGATGATGTAAAGAATGAAAAAGCAATTGGAGAAGCTTCTCCTGCATATATTTACAATCCGCAAGCTCCTCAACTAATAAAAGAGCATCTGTCAAATGTAAAAATTATTGCCATTCTAAGACAACCAACTGATAGGGCGTATTCTAACTATTTGCATACTAAAAGAGCGGATAGAGAAGATGCAGCTACTTTTCAAGAAGCAATTGAATTAGAAAATAAAAGAATAAAAGATAATTGGAGCCCACTATATCATTATATTGAGAAAGGGTATTATTCTGTTCAGTTAAAACGATATTTTGATTTGTTTTCTGAAAAAAATATTAAAATTTATCTTTTTGAAGATGTTGTAAAGAATACCAAAGAAACATTGAAAGATATTTTTAAGTTTTTAGAAGTTGATGAAAATGTAGAGATAGATACTTCTAAAAAAGCAAATGTATCAGGTAATCCTAGTGGACTAATGGGATGGGTTTTGAAAAAGATGAGGTATTATAATTTGATGCCAAAATTTGCAATTTCAGACTATCTTCCAAAATTTATAATGCAGTTAATTTTTAAATCTGTTTATAAACCAACTGAAAAATTAAATGAAGATTCAAGAAGAGATATTACAGAAAGGCACTACAAAGGTGAGATTAAATCACTAGAGAAGTTGATTGATAGAGATTTGAGTTCCTGGCTATCCTAATATAAGACTCTTTATTCTTACATCTTCTTCAAACTCTTTTATTTCAGTAATAATCTGATTATATATTTTATCATCTTCTATGAAATTTTGTTTGGACACATCTAACATTAATACAGGGAAATCATTTTGCTTCTTTAGGTAGTCAAAATATTTTTTTTCAATTTCCTTTAAATAGTTGTTGCTGATATTTTGCTCATATTCTCTGCCTCTTATTTTTATATTTTCTTGTAATCTTTCTATATCAGCATGCAGATAAATTAATAAATCGGGTTTCTTTACCGTAGAGAACATAATATTATATAATCGATTAAACAAATTTAGTTCATCTTGTTCCAAATTATTTTGTGCAAATAATTTTGATTTAAAAAAAGAATAATCAGAAACTGTAAATTCGGAAAACAAATCTATTTCACTTTTCTCTCCACTTAGCTGATTAAATCTTTCTGCCATAAAAAAGAGTTCCAAAGGAAATGCGTTAGATTTGGAATTTTTGTAAAATTTTGGTAAAAATGGATTATCTGCAAATTTCTCTAATATTAGTTTTCCGTTAAAATCGGATGCGATTTTTTTTGCAAGGCTTGTTTTTCCACTACCTATATTGCCTTCTATTGTCAGAAAATCAAATTTCATAATCTAATACTTTTTGAGTGTCTTTACATTCGGATAACAAAGTAGAGATATTCTTTTTTAATATAGGGTGCTTATAATTTGGAGCAATTTCCGAGAGGGGCACTAATACAAACTTCCTCTTCTGAATTAAAGGATGTGGAATAGTTAATTCTTTTGTATTTATGATTTTATTATTATAAAACAAGATATCAATATCAATGGTTCTTTCTCCCCATTTATCTGATCTTTTTCTACCAAGATTATTTTCAATTTCTTGGGATTTTTGTAAAATAGTAAATGCGTCAAATGGAGTTTTAATTTCTATAACAGAATTCAGAAAGTTATTTTGATTTTCATTTCCCCATGCAGTAGTTTCAAAAATAGATGATGCTGTTATTATCTTTCCAATATCACCTTCAACTTTATGCATGCTTTTTGTAATAAAAGATTCTCTTTCTCCTATATTACTTCCTAATTGTATGTAAACAGTATTCATGATAATTGAGTTTCAAATATAGGAATTGAAACTTTACTAGATGATATTTTTTTGTAGTTTTACATCTCAAAATTTATAACATGAAAAACTTATTTAAAAACATCTTATCTTTCTTTCGTTTCATAATCTCCAAATGTTTTAATTCTGGTTTCTTAAGAAACACTTTATCTTCTTTTCTTGCAATGATTTTCTTATTTGTTTTAGTTATTGTTTTCATTTTCTACTTAATTCCAAAAGAAGAGGTAGTGTTTGTAAAAGATAATTCAGTTTTGAAGATTGAATTTAAGGATCCTGTTCTAGATCGAACTTCTGAAAATCCATTTAGTGATATAGATCTTCTCAATTCATCTACTGAAGGAAGTGTAGAGTTTAAAGATATTTTAGATAATATTGAAAAAGCAAAGAATGACGATAAGATAAAAGGAATCTATCTGAATTTTTCATCAGTGAATGCTGGTTTCTCTCAGATTGAAGAAATTCGTAATAAGTTATTAGATTTTAAGGAAAGCGGGAAATTTATTTATTCTTATGCAGATAGTTACAGCCAGTCTGCTTATTATTTAGCATCTGTTTCAGATAAAATAGCATTAAATCCTGAGGGAATCATTGAGTTAAAAGGATTGAGTGCAGAAATCATGTTTTATAAAGGTTTGATGGACAAACTAGGTATTGATGCTCAAATTATCCGACATGGAAAATTCAAAGGAGCTGTAGAACCATTTATGTATAATCAAATGAGTAATGAAAACAGGGAGCAAATTGAAAAACTTTTAAATTCTATTTCTGATTATATGATTGATGGTATTGCAACTGAAAGAGAAGGTATTACTTCAGAAGAAATTCATAAAATGATAAATAATATGTATTTGAGTTCAGCAAGAAAATGTTTAGAAGGCGGAATAATTGATAAAATTGCATATCAAGATCAAATTTTGTCAGATTTAGAAGATAAATCGGAGCATGAAATTACTCTCACAGATTATATGAAAGTAAAGAATCCTAAAACTTCTGTTAGCGATAATAAAATTGCTATTATTTATGCAACAGGAGAGATTAATACTGGTAAAGGCAGTTATAATACTATTGGTTCGGAGACTACTGTAGAAGCAATTAGAGAAGCATCTGAAGATGAGAATGTAAAAGCGATAGTTTTAAGAGTAAATTCCCCAGGAGGAAGCGCTTTAGCTTCAGAAATCATTTGGAGGGAGATAAACTTGGCGAAACAGAAGAAAAAGGTTGTGGTTTCTATGGGAGACTATGCAGCAAGTGGAGGGTATTATATTGCTTGTAATGCTGATAAAATTTTTGCAAATAATAGTACACTTACAGGATCTATTGGTGTATTTGGAATAGTCCCGAATACCAAGAATTTTTTGAATGAGAAATTAGGCGTTTATATTGAAACAGTAAAGACTCATAAACATTCTGATATTGCTAATGGATACAGAAAATTAAGTAATGATGAACTTAATGTTATTCAGAATTCAGTAGAAGATATCTATGAAACATTTATCACTCATGTTTCGGAAGGGAGAGGAATTCCTGTCCGAAAGGTAGATGAAATAGGACAGGGTAGAGTTTGGAGCGGAGCAGACGCTCTTTCTATCGGACTTATTGATGAAATTGGAGGGTTGGAAGATGCGATTGCAAGTGCTGCTGATTTATCATCTTTAGAGGATTACAGAATTATTACACTTCCAAAGAAAACAGATATGTTTGAGGAATTTATTGAGAGTTTTTCCGCAAAACAGAATATTGTGCTACCTGATTTTCTGGGTATTTCAGAAAAAATGATTAATCAGTTAGAGTTTCTAAATTCAAAAGAAAAAATACAGGCACGTATTCCTTTCATTATGGAAGTGCATTAGAATAAAGAAGTTTGATTTGCTATTTTGGAAACGGAAAAGTTAGCAATATATCCTTCATGAGAACGAATATTAAATACTCTATCCCCATCTAATAATAAATACTGTGCTTTTATTCCTACAAGTTCTCCTGTTATTATTGGAGTTTTATCAAGTTTAGTACTATTTATTTTTCTAGGATATTTTGTAACCGGATATTTTATTTCAGTCACGGTATTATTAGGTAATATATATTGCTTCAATTCCTCTGGAACATGAACTGAAAGTTCTTCTTTCATTTTCACCAAATCTACTCGATTAGGTTCTCCAGAAAGCATCTTTCTCCAATTAGTTATATCATCAACAAATCTTTTTAAGGACACTTCAATATCTCCAGAAAATCTTCTGTTTGGAACCTCTGCAAGTAATATTGCTTGGCTAGCTCCTTGATCCATCCATCTTATCACTCCTTGTGATCCTCTTGTAATCCCAACTTTTATTCCACTTGAGTTGGCTAAGTATACATAATGTGGAGCTATCTGAAACTTTTTTTCCCATTCCAAATCTCTTTCTTCAATATCTAGATGTGCAGTACAAAGTTCTGGTTTAAAAATACTTTGCGATGCAAAAGGAGATTCCCAATAACATGTATAACAAAATCCAGAACGATAAAATTTCTTCATTACTTTTCCGCAACTACAAATAACTTTCCCATCCCACTCAATTTTTATAGATTGACCAATATAGTCATTCATCTGATGAATTTCTCCATGAATATCAAGTGTATATTGTACCACATCTTTCAGCTTGGTATCCATCTTCTTTAGAGTGTTTGTCATCATATTTTTGTATTTTTATAGCCTATAAAATTACAAATTATTGATGAAAATCCCTTTTAAAAATTCCTTTCTTTCTTGGATGATGAGAAAAAGAATTTATCAGATTGATTTTTTTCGGGACAATCCAAATCAGGTACAAGATAAAGTTTTTCAATATTTAATTGAAAATGGAAAATTAACAAATTTTGGAGCAGAACATAATTTTCTAGAGATAGATTCGTATTCTGATTTTACTAAAAACATACCTGTCAGAACTTACGAGCAGATGTTTCCATATATTGAAAAAACAAGAAAAGGAGAAAGAGATGTTTTATGGCCAGGGAAGGTAAAGATGTTTGCAAAATCTTCTGGGACCACAAATGATAGGAGCAAATACATTCCTATCACTGAAGAATCATTAAAGAGTTGTCATTTTAAAGGAGGAAAAGACATGCTTTCTTTGTATTGCAATAATTTTCCTAGTACAAGAATGTTTAATGGAAAAGGATTAATGTTAGGAGGAAGTAAGGAGAGTAATGCAAACTTTCAATTTACAGATGGTGATTTGTCTGCATTATTAATTGACAATTTCCCTTTTTGGGTAAATATGCACCGTGTACCAGATTTAGAAACAGTATTAATGAAAGATTGGGATAAGAAACTAGATAAGATGTGCAATCAAGCGTTAAACTCTAATGTAACAAATATCACAGGAGTTCCTTCTTGGATGTTGGTATTGTTTCATAGAATGATTGAAAAATCCGGAGCTAAAAATATTTTAGAGATTTGGCCGAATTTGGAATTATTTATGCATGGAGGAGTAAATTTTGGACCATATATTAATCAGTTTGAAAGATTCATCCCTTCTGAAAAAATGAATTATTTGGAAGGGTATAATGCTTCAGAAGGGTTTTTTGGAATTCAGGATCAAAAAGATAGTAAGGATTTACTCCTGATGTTAGATTATGGGATTTTTTATGAATTTATTCCATTATCAGAATATAATAATGGAGAGATGAAAGCAATGCCTCTTGCTGATGTGAAGTTAAATGAGGTGTATATACTTGTAATTTCTACAAATGGAGGCTTATGGAGATATATTATTGGAGACACAATTCGCTTTACATCATTAAATCCATATCGAATAAAAGTTGTTGGTAGAACTAAGAGTTTCCTGAATTCTGTTGGAGAAGAATTAATAGTAGAAAATACTGAAATAGCAGTAGAAGAATGTTCGTTAATCCACAAATGTAGTATTTCAGATTATATTGCAACCTCTATTTTTTTGGAAGATGGAGTTGCGCAACATAAGTGGATTATTGAGTTTGAAATAGAACCAAATTCAAAAAAGGAATTTATGAAGGATGTAGATAAAAAATTAAGAGAGATAAATTCTGATTATGATGCAAAAAGATCAGGAGGAGTTTGTCTTTTGCCTCCTGAGATAATAGTTGCAGAAAAAGGACGATTTGCAGAATGGCTCAGAAATAACGGTAGATTAGGAGGTCAGTATAAAGTTCCAAGGTTAGACAATTCCTCCAAAATATTTACTGACATCTTGAAATTAAAAACAACTTATTAACATTGTAATTTTGGGAATAAAATAAATCTTTTAAGACATAAACTTTTTTTACTTTTATCAAAAATATATTAAAATATGCACGTAGCAATATCTGGGAATATAGGATCGGGGAAAACTACCTTAACAACAAAATTGGCTAAACATTATAAATGGGATCCTCATTTTGAGGATGTGGAGAATAATCCTTACTTAAATGATTTTTATAAAGAAATGCAGAGATGGAGTTTTAATTTGCAAGTGTATTTCTTAAATAGTAGATTTCGACAAATTATAGACATTAAGAAACGTAACAAGAAGTTTATACAGGACAGAACAATTTATGAAGACGCCTATATCTTTGCTCCCAACCTTCATGCTATGGGACTGATGTCAACTAGAGATTTTGATAATTATAAAGAACTCTTTAGTTTAATGGATTCTCTTGTTGAAGGTCCAGATTTACTTATCTATTTAAGAGCCTCTGTACCAACTTTGGTAGAGCAAATACAAAAAAGAGGTAGAGAATATGAAAATAGCATTAGGTTAGATTATCTTACTCAACTAAATAAAAGATATGAAGAGTGGATTGAGAGTTATGATTACGGAAATCTATTAATTATTGATGTTGATGATTTAAACTTTTCTGATAATGAAGAAGATTTAGGGTCTATTATTGAAAAGGTTGATTCCAAGATTCATGGATTGTTTGAAGAGAAGAAAGAATAATACCTATATAATAGTTGTTTTTAAATACTAATAGGTAAATTTTTTATTTCTTTTTACTTCCTCTTATTTCTATTGAGAATTCTTCACTATCTAGTGACACAACAAGAATACCGTAAAATTCCAGATTTTCTTTATAATCTATAGAGTTATAATATAAACTAGAATTATATTCATTCTTACTAATTTGACTGATTCCATCTATTTTTATTTTATAACCTTCTGTTTCACCACTTACTTGATTTTCTTGGTTTTTGAGAAAAGTTATTTGATTACCTTTATTGAGAAGATCTCTTATTTCAGAATCTAAATGATAATTTTCTTGACATTCTATTTTAGAAAGAGTAATACTGCTTATTATATTATTATTAATTTGAAACTCTTTTGCATCTGAAGTGCATTTTGGCTTTATCTTCTCTACTGATTCTTTCTCATTCTCTAATTTTGGATCTTGATTTATAGATGGTTTTGTAGATTTATTATTCTCTTCTCCACCGCAAGAAACAATTGAGACTGACATCAAAACAATTCCTAATAAATTCAATAACTTTTTCATAATAATATAATTTTAGTTTTTCAGGTCTTCTTATAAAGATGAATCAATTACAAGAGCTGCTCCCGAATTAATTTTAATAAAATATGTTTAACGATTAATATAAGTTATATAAGATTAATTATATTTAATTACATCTTCCATACATCTCGCTTTTCCATTGCCCATAGTTTTCAACCTCATTAGCTTTACCTCTAATTTCCTCACATTCCTCTTCATAACTAATTATTATTTCAAGATCAGAAGGAGATATATCACTTACCCATTGTACATTAAATGGATATTCTCTCAATTCTTTGCTTTCTTGCGTAGATGGTTTAGCAGATTGATTATTTTCTTCCCCACCGCAAGAAACAATTGATACTGATATCAAAATGATTCCCAATAAATTAGATAAATTTTTTATAATAATGTAATTTTAGTTGATAGATTCTTATAAAGAAGAAGCTATTACAAGAGCTACTACCGAGATTAATTTTAATAATATATTTAATGAAGGACCAGAAGTATCTTTAAAAGGATCACCAACTGTATCACCAACAACTGATGCTTTATGAGCCTCAGTTCCTTTTCCACCTTTTTCTTCTATCATTTTTTTAGCATTGTCCCAAGCTCCACCAGCATTGGATTGGAAGATAGCCATAAGAACACCACAAGTAGTTACACCAGCTAGTAGACCCCCAAGCATCTTCGCTCCCATCTTTACCTCTTGACCTCCAGGATTAAAAAGCTCTCCTCCGTTAAATAGATTTCCTCCAAATCCAATTGCTACAGGGACAGTAATTGCAACTAAACCTGGTATTATCATTTCTTTTATAGATGCTTTTGTAGAAATATCAACACATTTATCGTATTCCGCAACTCCATCAGCAGCATCAAATATAGCTCTGTCTTCTGCAGAAGCTTTACTCATATCAGAATCGTATTTCCTCATTATTCCTAAAGCTGCCTTAAGAGCAGGTATATCTCTAAATTGCCTTCTTACCTCTTCAATCATTGCCATTGCAGCTCTACCAACAGCATTCATTGCCATTGCAGAAAATACAAATGGAAGCATTGCTCCTATTAATAAACCTGCCATAACTAGTGGATTTGCAATATTAATACCATCATTTGTTATTCCAGTTACTTCCATAAATGCAGCAAATAAAGCAAGTGCTGTTAGAGCAGCTGATGCAATTGCAAACCCTTTTCCAATAGCAGCGGTTGTGTTTCCTACAGCGTCTAATTTGTCAGTTCTTTCCCTAACTTCAGAAGGAAGTTCCGCCATTTCAGCAATACCACCAGCATTATCAGAGATTGGACCATAAGCATCAATAGCTAATTGTATCCCTGTATTTGCAAGCATTCCTACAGCAGCAATTGCAATTCCGTACATTCCAGCAAATGAATGAGACACAATAATTGCGGTAGCAATTATTAAAATGGGTAAAGCTGTTGACATCATACCAACACCTAAACCAGCAATAATAGTTGTAGCAGATCCTGTATCAGATTGTTTTACAATAGAATTTACAGCTTTTGTACCAGTACCAGTATACATTTCAGTTACTTTTCCAACTAATAATCCTGCTACTAATCCAGCTATAGTTGCAAAAAACACACCCATAGATGAATAATCACCATTATTAAATGTTTTTGGTAGCATTTCAGTAATAATAAACCAAGAAGCTACAATCATAAGTGCTGCTGATCCAAATTCACCAATATTTAAAGCTCTATGAGGAGAACCTCCATCTTTAACTTTTACAAAAAATGTACCAATAATAGACATTACAATTCCAGTAGCGGCTAATACTAGTGGCAAGTAAACAGCATTCATATTGTTACCATCTCCTGGAAATATTAAATAAGAACCTAAAACCATAGTTCCAATAATAGATCCTACATAGGATTCAAATAAGTCAGCTCCCATTCCAGCAACATCACCTACATTATCACCTACATTATCTGCAATTGTTGCAGGGTTTAATGGGTGATCTTCAGGAATCCCCGCTTCTACTTTACCAACAAGGTCAGCTCCGACATCAGCAGCTTTAGTATAAATACCCCCTCCTACTCTTGCAAATAATGCAATGGAAGAAGCTCCTAATGAGAATCCAGCTAAGACATTTAACACTACTTCTTTTGTGTTTTCTAAATTTTCAAACATTCCTTCGTATAAGAATAATAAAGAACTTAATCCTAATACTCCTAGTCCTACAACTCCAAGTCCCATTACCGCCCCACCAGAGAATGCAACTTCTAAAGCTTTTCCAAGTGATGTTCTGGCAGCTTGTGTAGTTCTTACGTTTGCTTTTGTTGCAACTTTCATTCCGATAAAGCCTGCAAGTGCAGAACAAATAGCTCCTACAATGAAAGAGACCGAAACCATTCCACTTGAAATATGTAGACCATCTTTCATGTCGCTTTCACCTTTAAAATATAAAAGGATTGCAACAGTAAATACAAATATAGAAAGTACCTTGTACTCTGCTTTTAAGAATGACATTGCTCCATCAGCAATGTTTTTTGCAATTCTTTTCATTTTGTCATCACCTTCATCTTGTTTTGTAACCCACGCATTTTTCCAAAACACAAACCCTAAGGCGAGTACTCCAAATAGAGGTAAATACTTGATAATCATTTCCATTTTTTACTTTTTTTAGTTAGTTAATTTTTTCTTTTTCCTTTAATAAGGTGTGCAAAAATAGTATTTTTATTGAAAGTGCATATTAGTATTGGTTTTTATTGTTTTTCCATAAAATAAGAGGTACATTTTTATTAGATTTGCAATATAAATTTTAATCAAAAACATAAAGATGAATATATTAGTTTGTATAAGTAGTGTACCAGATACTACATCAAAGATTAATTTTACAGAAAACAACACTAAATTTGATGCCAACGGAATTCAGTTTGTAATAAATCCTTATGATGAGTTTGGTTTAACAAAAGCTATGATGTTGAAGGAATCAACCGGAGGAAAAGTTACAATTATTACTGTTGGGGATACAACTGTTGAAGCAGTAATGAGAAAAGCTCTTGCTATTGGTGCGGATCAGGCTGTTAGGGTAAATATGAATGCTACTGATAGTTTTTCTACTGCCACAGAAATATCCAATTATATTACTCAAAATAGTTTCGATTTAATTATTGCTGGTAGAGAATCTACTGATTATAATGGAGGTGCTGTAGGTGGAATGATAGCAGAAATGACTGATTTACCATTTGTAAATGCGTGTATTGGATTAGAAGTTGAAGGTGAGTCTGCTAAACTTATTAGAGAAATTGATGGAGGTAAAGAAATGATTTCTTCTTCCTTGCCAATGGTTATTGGTGGTCAGAAAGGATTAGTTCAAGAAAGTGAACTTAGAATTCCGAATATGAGAGGAATTATGCAGTCAAGAACAAAACCACTACAAGTAATAGAACCTTCTTCTAACACAAAAAACACATCATCCGTAAATTTTGAAAATCCTGAAGCAAAAGGAAGTTGTAGAATGGTGGACGCGTCAAATGTATCGGAATTAGTTGATTTACTTCATAATGAAGCAAAAATTATATAATCAAAATAAAAATAGATGTCAGTATTAGTTTACACAGAGAGTTGGAACGGAATATTCAGAAAAAGTTCATTTGAGACAGTATCTTACGCTTCAGAAACAGCAAAAGTATTAGGAACAGATGTTATAGCAGTTTCCTTAGAAGATGTGTCAGATGATGAGTTAAATAAACTAGGAAATTATGGAGCTACAAAAGTTATTAGCGTTCCAAATATTAATAAAGGGGATAGTCAATCGGCTGCAAAAGTTTTTTTAGATTTATCATCAGATTCTTCAGTAATTATTTGCTCAAATACGTATACTTCAAAAATGATAGCTCCTAGATTGTCAGTAAAAATGGGAGCTGCTTTATTAACAAATGTTATATCAGTATCTGAAGGAAGTGATATTCAGATTAAAAGAAAATCATTTTCAACAAAAGCAATAGAAACAGCAAAATCGAACACAGAGAAAACAATTTTGTGTATTGCTCCAAATTCGTTTGGATTAATTGAAACAGGAGGTAGTTGTACTATTGAAAAAATTGATTTTTCGGAATCAGGTAGTTTATCTTTTGATGGTCAAGAAACTGCAAGTGGTAAAATTTCAATCTCGGAAGCTGAGATTGTAGTTTCTGGAGGAAGAGGACTTAAGGGGCCGGAAAACTGGGGTATGATTGAGGAACTTGCAGATGTGTTAGGAGCAGCAACAGCATGTTCAAAACCTGTATCAGATATTGGATGGAGACCGCATTCTGAGCATGTAGGACAGACAGGAATAACAGTAACATCAGATTTATATATAGCAATTGGTATTTCTGGAGCTATACAGCATTTGGCTGGTGTTAATTCTTCAAAAGTTATGGTAGTAATAAATACTGATCCGGAAGCTCCATTTTTTAAAGCTGCAGATTATGGTATTGTTGGTGATGCTTTTGAGGTAGTTCCTCATCTTATTGAAGAAATAAAAAAGTTAAAAAACTAAATTTTGAAATTAGTACAACTTGATATCGAAAGGTTAGAACCAAGTAGCTCCAATAAGAGTACTTATGTTTTGCTATTAAGAGAAATAGGTGGAGACCGAAAACTTCCTATTGTAATTGGCCCGTGTAATGCCGGATCTATTGCCATTTATTTGGAAAGTAATAGTAATCCGGAACGACCTTTAACTCATGATGTTATTAAGTCGATTACCAATAATTTTAATATCACAATTAGTAGAGTTGTTATTCATACTCTTACTGAAGGAGTTTTTCATGCTTCCTTTTTCTGTTTTATGGATGGTGATGAAGAAATTGAAATTGACGCTAGGACTTCTGACGCAATTGCAATAGCAATTAGAATGGGTTGTTCTATTTTTACCTATAATGATATTTTACAAGAAGCTGGAATAATTCTGACAGATAATTTACCTAATTACAAAGATGAAGATACGGAAGAATTGGAGGAAACCAAAGATATACTTTCTACTTTATCGTTAGGACAATTGAAAAAACAAATGAAAGAAGCAATTAATGATGAAAATTATGAGAAAGCTTCTGAACTTAGAGATGAAATTAATAAACGTAAAGAAAAGTAAATGAAGAAATATTTTTTATTTATTTTTTTATTTTTTACTTCTTTTTCCTTTTCTCAGGAAATTATTGGAACATGGGATTTTGATTACATCCTCCCAGATTCAACTGAATCAGGAGAAAATTTAAAACCAATTTCAGAGAATGATGTAATGCATATTAATGAAGATGGAAGTTTTCATTATGAGATTGCAAATGCAGACTATATAGCTGAAGGAAGCTGGGACTTGAATGAAGATCTACTGTCATTTCATTATACATTACCTGATGAAATGGTTAGAGTTTATCTTATTACAACTTCTGGTAACATTTTAGTTCTGAATGAAAATGGAGTTAATTATGCTTTTACAAAAGCAGAGATAATTCCGGAAGAGATTGTAACATCAGCTATTACTATAAACTCTATTTTAAGAGGAATTCTAGGAATTATTTCACTATTACTTATAGCGTTTTTATTTAGCAGAAACAGAAAAGGAATTGATTGGATGTTAGTGTCTAAAGGGTTAGGAATTCAAATAGTATTTGCTCTACTTATCCTAAAAGTATCTTTTGTTTCTTCAGCTTTTGAGTTTGTAGGTAAAATATTTACCAAGATTATTTCCTTCACCCAAGACGGTACTATGTTTTTGTTTAAATCATTTGAAACAGGAACAATAGAATCTCCACTTATGAATTTTGTAGTGATGATATTGCCTACAGTTATTTTCTTTTCAGCACTAACTTCACTTTTTTATTATTGGAGAATTATTCCTAAAATCGTTTACGGATTTGCTTGGTTAATGAAAAGTACCATGGGACTTTCAGGGCCCGAAAGTGTAGCAGCTGCAGGAAATATCTTTTTAGGACAAACTGAATCTCCATTATTGGTAAAACCATATTTGGACAAAATGACTATGTCAGAAATGATGTGTTTGATGAGTGGAGGAATGGCGACAATTGCCGGAGGGGTGTTGGCGGCATATATCGGATTTTTGGGTGGAGATGACCCCGTGCAACAAATTATGTTTGCCAAACATTTATTAGC
>JABHQB010000024.1 GCA_018695965.1 Flavobacteriales bacterium
CAAAAAGAAACTCGCTCAATTGAGTAGGTTTTTATTTATTCAATAATTATTTTCTTCTCCACTGTTCCGTCATCATAGATGTATAACAATAGTTTATTATTGGATTTATTTACCACTTTTGATAGCATATCTACTATATGCTTTAAATTCCTTTCAGGATTCATTTCTACAATAGATGTTGAAGATTCATTTTTAATACACCTAATACAATTACCATCTGCTCTGTCTCGGTTTGCCGTAAATGAATTTGAAATAGCAATACCCAATAATCTAGATTGATTTCCATTTAATGTACTTGTTCTGTATCCAACAAATGTTCCTACATTACCAATAGCACCTGAAGTTCTACTTCTTGCACCGCCTATTGTTAATTTTAATACAGATGCGAATGCCCCTGCTGCATCATTTGAAGACCAGCTTAATCGTTCGGCTTCAAATTCTTCTTCTGTAGGCAATCTAAAGCCATCAGGACATGGATTATTTATTCCATTTACGCCTTGCCACAAACTATCGTTCGAAAAAGATAACCAATCTGAAGAAGCTAAGATGAAATCAGAATGATTAGGAGAATTACTTGAGGATAAAACTGTTGTTGTTGTTGAATTTCTTAACTGATGACCATCACTAGCTCTACCCCATTGGTATAAATCTCCAAAAGCATTCACATCATCAAAAGATATAGCAACCTGTGAAGCTCCAAGATTTTTATCCATCCATGTTCTACCAGTAACTGGGTTATATACAGTATTTACTTGTGCAAATATTACAGAATTTGTTATGGTTAATACTAAAAATAATATTCTTCTTTTCATTTTATTTGTTTAATAATTGCTTCTTTATTACCAAACCATCATCATAAATATAAAACAATACCTGGTTTTTTTTAGGCAATGTTTCTCTTCCAAGAATATCTACAATTCTAGTTAATTCTCTATTTTCATTTTGTTCAAAATTATTTATTCCAGTAGTAGATAACTCCGATAAAGGAAACCGAAATACACCCTGACTATGCGTGCCGGCAATAATATAATTGTTATTTAATTCTAAATCAAATACATTTAAATCCAATAAACCTTGATTTATCTGAGTCCAATTATCTCCATTGTCCAAAGAATAAAAGACTCCATCAGTAAATGAACCTGCAACTATTAAATTATTATTACTGGCAAATCCTCTGTAAGAACTTGAAGCAATACCACTAGTTAATAAAGTCCAAGTAGCTCCATAATCTATGGATCTATAAACTCCTGTTCCAGTTTGTCCTCCTGCAAAAACAGTGTTTCCTTCTGCTTGTATTGCTCTAAAATTTGTTGATACAATACCGGTACTTACAGCAGTCCAATTCTGCCCTTCATCAATACTTTTATAGATACCACTTCCTTGCGTTCCTACAAACAAAATAGAATCTTGCATACTGCAAATACTTCTAGAATCAATACCAGCCATACCTGCAGATGTCCAATTATCTCCATTGTCACTAGATTTAAAAACTCCTGATAATGTAGAAAGAAATATTCCGCTATTTGTAGAAATGATTCCATGACATAACAACTGAGTTAATCCATTACTTTTTGATATCCAATTTTGACCATTATCATCACTTCTAAAAACTCCTTGTGATGTACAAGTATAAATATGATTTCCATCAGAAATTATTCCTCTTGTTGGTCCTACTGAATCATTTCCTGAGTTAGAGAAGCTATATGAAGCAGATTCATCTAAAGAACGATAAGTTCCTGAAGCTCCTCCAAAAAAATCAAAATTACCTGTAACATGTAAAGCTTGTACATCTAAATTTTCTGACCCAATACATTGTTGCCATTGAGCATTTACCGTAGTTGTCAATCCCAATAATAGGATCGGGAAAGTTGTTTTAATCATTTTCTTCATTTTTATTGTAAATTATTCTGTTTTATATTCTAGTATGTCGGCAGGTTGACAATCTAAGACTCTGCATATTGATTCAAGTGTAGAAAATCTGATTGCTCTGGCTTTTCCTTTCTTTAATATGGAAAGATTTGCCATTGTAATTCCTACTTTTTCTGAAAGTTCTGTTAAACTCATTTTTCGTTTTGCAAGCATTACATCTAGATTTATTACTATCATTGTTATATAGTTAATTCCTTTTCTTTCTTTAATTCTGCTCCCTGTAAAAACAGATAGGAAAGAACCCAAAGACTTAATGATGCAATTAATAAATTGATAGAAGGAAAACTATTTGAAATATGGAAATTATTTAACGGATGAACAATTCCATTAGA
>JABHQB010000025.1 GCA_018695965.1 Flavobacteriales bacterium
AGATCACAGTAAAGAAGCTTTTGATAAAATAAAAAAGGATTTTGAGAATTTTGCAACAAAATTAGAGATTAAAGATGTTCGTTTTATTCCTATTTCAGCACTGAATGGAGATAATATTGTGGATAGATCTGAAAATATGGATTGGTATGATGGGTCAACTTTAATGCATCTTTTAGAAAATATTCATATTGGATCCGACCAAAACCATGTAGATTGTAGGTTCCCTGTACAATATGTTGTTAGACCACAATCTGCTGAATATCCTGATTACAGAGGGTATGCTGGTAGAATTGAAGGTGGAGTTTTCAAACCAGGAGATGATGTAACAATACTTCCTTCCGGATTTACTTCAAAAGTTAAATCAATTGACACTTTTGATGGAGAGGTGGGTCAAGCATTTTCACCAATGTCTGTTTGTATTACCTTAGAAGATGACATAGATATTAGTAGGGGTGATATGATAGTAAGAGAAAATAACAAACCAACTATTGAGCAGGATATTGATCTTATGATTTGTTGGATGAATGAGAAAAAAATGATGCTGAGAGGGAAATATACAATCAGACATACTAGCCAAACTGCAAGATGTATCATTAAAGAAGTAAAATATAAAATGGATATCAATACTTTACACAGAATAGAGGAAGAGAAAGAGATAGGTTTAAACGATATAGGAAGAATTTCTATACGTACTACAAAACCACTATTTTTTGATAGTTACAGGAGAAATAGAAATACAGGAAGCGTTATATTGGTAGATGAAGCGACAAATGAAACGGTTGCAGCAGGAATGATTATTTAGATAATTATAAATTATATGCTTATAAAAAAGGTCATGAGATTTCATGACCTTTTTTTATTAATATATATTGTTATTATCCTAATGTACACTTAATAGGTACAGTGTATTTCACAGGAACAGCTTTACCAATTTGTCTCCCAGGTGAAAATTTAGGAGATTTTTTATCATTTAATTTTTCTACAACTTCAATTGCAGCTTTATCTACATGTTTATCTAATCCTTTTAATATTTTTACCCTACCAATTTTTCCATTTTTTTCTACAACAAATTCTAATATAACTCTTCCTTCTACTCCATTTGCTTTTGCAATTTCAGGATATTTAAAATTTCTGGCAATAAATCTCATTATTTCAGATTGTGTGCAGTCTTCATTCTTACAATCACCAAGCATTGGCATTTTTTCTACTGAGATAAATGCTTCTTCAAATTCTTCTTCTGGCATTTCCATCATATCATCCTGATCGGTTTCTGCATCATCAACTTCTAACTCATTTTCTAGTTCCTCTTCATTTTCCTTAATCTCAATTTCTTCAGGTACTTCTGGTGGTGGTGGTGGCTCCTCCTTTGGTGGAGGAGGAGGTTCTGGTCTTGTAATGTCAATTTCATCTTCAAACAATTCATCCATAGTTAAATCACCAAAACCTGCATCTAAATTATCGTATGATTTAGATTCGTACGCCAATATTGATAAGGATAATGAGATAATTAAACCAATCAAGACAAATATTCCTTTCTTAGATTCTAAATCAGCTTTTGGATTTTTCTTTCGTTCCATAATATTATAATATTAAGTTTTTATATTCATCTGAAGAAAGTAGATCATCTAAAGTAGAAATATCCGAAATACACACTTTTATTATCCACCCATCACCATAAGGATCAGTATTTATTAGCTCAGGATTATCTTCTAATACTTGATTAAAATCTGTTACTTCACCACTAACTGGCATAAATAAATCAGATACTGTTTTTACTGCTTCAATGGTTCCAAATACTTCTTCTTTTTCCAATTCTTCTCCTTCAGTATCTATATCTATAAAAACTATATCTCCTAATTCACTCTGAGCAAATGAGGTAATACCAATAGTAGCAATATCACTATCAATTTTTATCCATTCATGGTCTTTTGTGTATTTTAAGTTCTCTGGGATATTCATTTCTAAATTTTTTACAAAAATACACTTTTACAATTATTATCAAAATTATCCTGCTAAAGTAAATCTTAAACTAAATCCGGCATTTGTAATAGCTCCCGGATATGAAGTAGATATAAAAGGATTTGTTATCACCTTATCATAGAATATCTTTAAATTAAGAGTTGAATTAATTACATAATCTGCCGAAAATTTCAGACTTATTGTTTGTTGTCCCATTGTAATTTGCTCTTCATCTTCTACGATTTTTCGTATTACAGTTTTGTTATTTCGTATATTTACATCCATTTTTAAATCTAAGTCTGAAGATATTTTCTTGCCCCTTCCTCCAGATCTAAATTTAAATGATAAATCACTAATCCTGTAACCCGTACCAATTACATATTCTCTTCCATTTGTTTCTGTTATCTGATTATTTGATAAGGAAAGATTTAGCATTCTGTTTTTCTTTATCTCTAATTTTGTGATCAAACTATTTTTCCAGGTCATATCTAGTTTTACTAATGGACTAAATTGTTCATTAATTGTAACTTGTCCTATCTCAAACTGAGAAAAATAATTTCCAGTATTCGGATTTATCGAGGAAGACCATCCAGTTCCGTTATCTTCATAATCTAAACTACTAACATACGAACCTACAGAATAAGTACTTCTGTAAGCATGACCTAATGTGAAGGTTTTAAACCTCTTTTTAATAAATTGAACTTGCATCAATCCATTATAATTTATTCTCCAATTTGGCAAAGGAATAGACGGCATACTATTTAATGAAACTCCTAATGCGTCCTTTCCAGAATAAGCTGCTAAAAATGATGGAATTAGTACATCTTGAGAGGTTGGTCCATACCCTTCTGGGAATCCTGTAGAATCTATAATTCCTGAATAATTTGGATTTTGAGCCGCTATTCTTTTTGATATCTCATTCCTGTAATTTCTGAATTGCTGAAAAGTTTGAGACTCCGAATTATCGTTATCTCTTTTAAAAGCAGTTCCCCAAGATATAAATGAAATAGAGAAATTACCTGATTGTGTTGGAGAAAATGATGTAAACATATTATCTGCATCAGACCATCTATAATATTCTTGTTCCGATAAGGACTGAGTTTTGTTTGCTGTTAATTCAATTCTAAATTTATTAAATGGTTCTACCGTACTTCTTAACACTAAATTAGAAGAAGAATTTCTCTTGAATAATGTATTTATATTTTCATCTTTTGTTATCCAACCATTTTGTCCCGCTATATATCTAATATCTCTTTGACTACCTAGTACAAACGGAATTCCAGGAGCTACTTCTCCCCAATGTTGTCCAAAAAAGTGAGCCTCTGGCATAAATCCAGGGATAAATGTTCCTTCATTTTGAGTAAGGTTTACAGAAATATTTTTTACTCCAAAAACAAACTTAGCTGCATATCTCAATGCTTTATATTGATCTTTCTTCTTTTCTTCTTCCTCTTTTTCATTTTCCTGGTTTGTTCGAGATGTTCTACCTCTTTGTTTTTTCTTTCCTGAAGATAATATCTTTTTAAAATACGGAACTTTATTATATAGAGTAGTTAGATTTATTTGACCGTTATATTGAATGTTGTTCGAGTTCTGAATGTTATTCCCTAAATCTGATAAAGATAAAGGAGCTGCGGTCCAATCATAATTTGCGCTATACCTAGTATTTAAACTCAGGAAATTAGTAAGAGGGATTTTATTCAATGGAAGCTGATAATTTACTGAAACATCATGATGATAAGAAGTTGGTCTTCCTCCTCTCCAAAAGTTTTGCCAAACTGTATCTCTGTTTGCTTTGTAAAAAACATAATCTCTATCCATTCTTCCTTCAGGTTCGTCAATACTAGAAATACTTCTAGAAGAAAAATCAATTTTTAATGTTCTAGTTAAATCATATTTAAACTCATAACTTTTATTCCAATTAAAATACTTATTATAAGTTGGAGCTATGAGCATGTATGAGTTATTTACATTTCTCAAAAGAGTTTCATTATACATTCTATCTAAATCAGTACGAAAAGAAAAAGATTTTGGCATAGTATAAAAGTTAATATCTTTGATGAGTTTTGCATAAGGCCCTTTTCCTATCTTTAGTTTAGAAAATGGTTTTATATTTTTTGGGCGAGTATTAAAATTATAAGTCAAAGCTCCTCTATATGTATTTGTTCTGTTTTTCTCAGTATTAATATTTCTAATAAATATTTCATTTTTTGAATACGATAAAGTAAAATTTTCTAAGTCATAGATTTTAGGAGTCTTTGATTTCTCTCCTTCTCCTTTATTTTGAGTTGAAAGTTTCCTAACATTAGTAAAGTTGATGCTATTTCTGCTTACAAAATCCTGAGATATATGTTTCAGACTATCTTTTTCAGATTTACTTCCCATTGTTTCTAGAGTAGTCTTAAACAAAATGTCTGGATCTAGTGGATTATATTGTGGATTGCTAATCTGTTGTGACGAACTAATATGCATTGGAATTTTTACACCATACTTCTCTGGGAAAAATTTACCTAACTCTAAATTGGAAGATAAATCATATTGATAGTCGTTAGATTTTTGTCTTTCATTTACTTTCTTTTCGATAGAACCAAAACCAATTGTACTCATATTTCCAGCAATATTTACAGTTCCAAAATCTGCCAAACGAGTAGTAAACCTGGCATTTGCTGCCCAACCTCCGTATTCATCAAAATCGGATAGTCTTAATTCATTGACCCAAATCTCTCCACATTTTGGGAGTCCGTCATCTTCTGAATCCAAAGATGTTTTCTTAGGGTTTCTGACACCAATCATAATAGTCTTTACTCTACTCAAATTCGGATTCCCAACTACAATAATCTTCTTGCCACCAGACAAATAACGAATGAATGGAGAGCTTACATCATTTGTAGTAAAATTTCGGTCTTGTTTTGCTTGCTGAAAATCTTCAAATAATATGTCAATATTATTTTCTTCTGGCCAAACTTCAGTTCTTTCATTTTGGTTTTCAAGAGTAACCTTTAACGGAATTTCATATTCATAATAATTCGAAGTAAAATCTGTTCCTAGTCTAATGAAACACGAAAGTTCATCATCTTGTAAATTATTTGGGACTCCTTCAGCGTGAACAAACATCTTTAATCTTTTATAAGCGCGTACATCCAAATCGGAAGTTTTGTAAGCAGCTCTTGCATCTCCATCTGCTAAATTACATACTTTTAAAACTAAGGACTGCTCATTATCTCTTCTTAAAGTAGTCGTTGTGTTATCAATATTCTGTTCAATTCCAGGAGGTAACACATAATTTATCGGAATTCTCCGTCCATTTTCCTCAATATTAACTGAAGAAACATCAAACAAGGTTTCTTCATCAATATCGTTTGGAATATATTCTCCTCCTTCAGAAAGATCTAGATTATATCTTCTCCACTCTCCTCTTACTAATTCTAAAGTAGCAAATCTGCAAATTATTGGCTCAGAAAAATCAGATAATACCATTCTTATAAAACGAATAGATTTAAAATCCTGAATAGAACCAATTACCTTCTCAGGATTATAAACCGGAACTCTAAATTGATACCAGTTTACGATTCTTTCTTCTCCATCTTTTGTAGTAACGTCAGCCTGTAAAACATCCGAAATATAAGGATTAGAAATATTCATTGTTTGTGGTGAGACACTTACTTTATACTGAAAATAACTTTCTGATTCCCCTAAAGTATTATCCCTATTAATATCTTCTGTATTTGGTAAAGAAGAGGCGGAAGTAGCGTAACTTTCAACAGATTGTTCGGTAGTAGCAGAGTTCCCATCTACATTGTTAAAATCCTTATATCTCTGCAAAAGTTCAGTTTCTACATTATCAAAATCTGTTCCTCTGAAATAATGAAAATTATCACCTGAAGGATCATTTATTGCATTTTGATAGGCTACTGATGATATCCCAAGTGCTGGATTATTTTTAATCTCCTGGACATAAACAGAATCAAAGAATAGAAGTTCATCATTATCACTTAATCCATCTAAACCAACATCTTGATACTCTCTTGAAAGAGGGTCATTATCAAAAGCTTCAACGATAGAATAAGAAGTAGGAACTCTACCCCAAGAGGTAGTATCAACATTCTCAATTGTAGAGTTTATTGGCAGTCCATTTTCAAAACTTTTATATCCATCTTTCAAAACATCTTCCGAAACATTACCTAGCTGAATATATAAGTCTCCACCTGAATGGGACATATCTCCATGAAGAGGATCAAATGGATCCATCATCCAGAATTCTACAAATTCAATATTTGCAGCCTCAAAATCATTTGTTTCAATTTTTCTCATGATACCTGCCCAGTTTTTCTGAGGATTCATTAAAGTTCCGTCTGAATTCAGTCGGTCTACTGTATAATTATATGGACCTCTTTCATTAGGATAATATGCTAAATCTAAGATAGACATATTGGTAATCTGAGTTCCGTATTGAGGATCTTTATTAGGAAAAACCTCTTTCTCTAAAATCTCTCTTGTATAATGATAAGATTGTTGATTTACTTGCCCTCCATTTGGAAGTTGAATTTTATTATCTACTCCAGGTGGAGTAATACTTGATGAACGAAAAAATACAGTTGGATCTATGGTATACCAAGCAAGTTTTGCTCTTCTAAATCCAAGAGTTAAGTCATCATTCAGGCTTGCATTTTCGAATACATCATTTTGACCTTGAGGAATAGATGATAAGTTCCAAGAAAGAGCATTTTTTATATCAATGGAACTTCTACTTGCTTCAAAATCATCAATATAAGATGTTCCTCCTTCTCCATTATCAATTCTCCTATGATGACCTGGAATTAAGGTTGCAATTTCAGCACTTGCAATAATTCTAGATTTTGCTTTTGTTTCAATAAATGGAATCATATCTACCATTTTTGTGACAAATGGTGATTCTGTCTGATAAGTCCCATCAAGACCAATAATAGTATTAGATATAGGTTCATCTCCAGCATTAATCTTATTTACATAAGGCGCTTCGGATAGTCTTAACAAAGTTCCTCCAATAATAAAATCTCTATTTATTTCGTAATCTGCATGGAACCCCATTAAAGTTTTATCTTGAATACCAAACATGGCATTATTTTCTAATTTTATATTTATTGGAATACCTGAATTTAAAATTCCCTCATCAATAATAGTTACTCTACCTAGCATGTAATCTACTGTATAGTGCTGATTTTCTACAAGTTTTTGAGAACCTGCAGTAACCGTTACAGACCCTTCTGGTACATTCATAGCGTTTAAAGAAATCTCTGATCCTGAAGATGATTTATAAGAACCTTTTAATCTGAATTTATTTAGTTCCGGATATTTTTGAGCTACTGTTAAGGTAGAATCATACAAATAATCATAAACATATTTATTTGCAATTTGCTGATTACTAAAATTATCTCGTAAATCCGAACCAAAAGGTTCTAATACCGGGAAAATAATTCTTCCATTTGAGGAACGAGCTGTGAGTCCTTCTATAAAATCAAAAACTCCGTCAGAAGCAGATGCTTGTTGTTGGTTTAAATTATCTAAATTTAAAAGTTTTATTATTGGAGTCCCATTTACCGATCCTTCAGGAATATAGTTAGTTAATCCTCCTGATTCTTCTGTGTTTTCATATAAAACATCTAAAACGAATTCATTAGAACTCATCTGATACGCTCCTAAAGCATAAATGTTTTTCATCATTAACTCCCAATTCATAAGTGATGGAGAAAATGTTGTTCCTTTTAAAAGTTTAAGAATTAAAGCATCCGGGGCACTAGGTCCATTGGAAGTTAATTCCCCAACTTGAAAAACTTCATTACCTATAGTGTATTGAAAAGCAACTGCTAGTACCTCGTCATTATTTAAGGATTGATTTAATGAAATATAACCTAGTTGAGGATGAATAGTATATTCTGTTTCTTTTAATTTTCTAGCTCTTTCTAATTTTTCATAATCTTGTCCTCCTATAAAATTAATAGATAGATTGGCAAGAATAGCTAACTGATTATTTACTTGATTTATATCTCTGATACCTGAAAACTGAGATAGTAAATGTTGATACATGTCGTTTGCCTGATCATTATCAGGATAACTTCCTGGCAAAGAATTAGTAAATACAGTATTTTGAATATTTCCATCCGTTTCACCTAAATCAAGGAAAGAAATAATATTTCTACTATCGGTAGTTTCTCCTGTTTTATTGGTAATCCAAACCTCTACTTTTGTAATATTAATAGGAGAATTTACATAAGGTAAGTTTGCAACTGCTGTATTATAATTTTCTTTAAAAGAATGGGATAGAAAAAAGTGTTTGTTTGACTCATATTGATCAGCATAAATATCAAATTCTGTAGTTTGAGCCCCTCCAGTAACCTGCACTTCAGAAGTAGTGGATTTTTGTTGAGATAGAATACCAGTAATAGTAGTCCTTCCAAATTGTAACTGGGTTTTAAACCCAAATAAACTCTGACTTCCAGTTATTAAAGTTCCGTTTAAAGGTAAACTAACATTTCCTACCTCAATCTTTTTAATAATCTCATCTTCAAAACCAGTATATTCTAGCTTCATATCATTCTCGAAATTGAAGGTTGCTTCCGTATTAAAATTAGTAGTTAGCTTTAATTTTTCTCCAATTTTTCCAATAACATTCATCTGTATCTTTTCCTGAAAATCAAAAGAAGTAGTTTTTCGTTGTTTCACCGTATAATTCGGATTATCTAATTTATTAACTCTTAATGAAAAAATTAATTCTGCCGAACCTTGAGGACGAATATCTACCGTATTTCCACCAAAAACCTTGTCAAAAGCTTCTCCAGGAATATATAGTTTCACAGGTCCATAACTTTGTTTTACAGTACTGTTTCTATTTCCTAATCTTAGATCCCAATGATCATTCATCATTTCAGAGAGTTGGTAGTCTAAATACTCCTCAAAAGTCATAACTTTCTGTGTAAAAAGATCGGTATTCCCTATTCTCTGAAACAATATATAATTATCTGTATTTTCATCATAAACAACTTGAGAAGTAAAGTTTTTTGGAAAATTCATGAATAAACCACCATACTGATCTGGATTAAAAGTATAGCTAAGAGTGCTATCTGAAATGGTAGTGTCAGAGAAAAAAGAAAAAGATTTTGCGCTTTTACTAAAAGTGAGTAAAACAAAAAATCCTAGAAATAATATATACGACCTAAATTTATTCAACTTTATTGTTTTCTACCCTAGAGATCTTCTAACTAAGTCTTCCACAGTAATTTCTCCTTCATGATTTTTAATTACTTGTTCCATCTTTTTGTACGCTACTTTTTTAGTAAATCCTAATGCTAGTAAGGCAGATAACGATTCTTCCTTAATTGTATTGTCCTGAGTAAACAATAAATCTGAAGTTTCTTTCCCTTTTCCAACTTTATCTTTTAAGTCAATAATTATCCTTTGAGCAGTTTTACCTCCAATTCCTTTTACATTCTGTATAGCTGCCACATCAGCTGTAATAATATAATTCACAATTTCTTCAGCCGAATAAGTAGATAAAATCATACGAGCAGTACTAGGTCCAACACCAGAAACTGAAATTAATTGCCTAAATAAATCTCTCTCTTCAGAAGTGTAAAATCCATAAAGTGTATGTGAGTCTTCCTTTACCGCAAGGTGCGTTAATAATTTACAATTTTCGGCTTGTATTGAGGAATAGGTTTGTAAAGATATATTTAATTTATATCCAACACCATTACAATCAATAACAACATAGGTTGGTGTTTTTTCTACTAATTTGCCGTTTATATGTGATATCATGTGTTAGTTATTTGAGAAATAATATCCAGAGCGTGTTTTTTACTTGATTTTTTAACATTTATCTATTATTTTAACCACAAATATACTGCTTACATATAAAAAAACCCCCTTAGAAATAAGGGGGTTTTAATTTATAATAAACAAATTATTTGTTAATAATTAATTTCTTAGTTTTTATTATTTCTCCGTTTTTTACTAGATTACCAAAATAAACACCTTTGTGTAAATCTCCAACATAAATTGTTTTCTCTCCATTACCTTCCATCTGAATATTCTTTACCACATTCCCTAAAATATCCGTAATCTGTAATAATGATATTCCTTTTACATTATAGAAAAGACTAGTATATTCATTCGTTGGATTCGGATAAAAAGAACCTATTTCTTCAGAATAGACAACTTCTTTTACATCAGACACTGTCGATGTTGCATCATACGTAACTATAAAACAAGCCCTATCGTTAGGATCTGAATTTAAATAAAAGCAGTATTCTACTTGAGCAATTGTTGAATGCCCCCAGGGTTGGTAATCCCCAACAAACTCATTATTCTTTTCTCCAGGCAATATAGTGTCTGCTTTAGTTGAAAATATTGTTGTTGATGGATAACAGGTCCCTCCCCAACAAAAATTACTAGTAGGATTTGTTGGTTGTGGAAGGTCTGATGTTCCAATAGTGTCCATGAGTATCTCATTCTTCTGGCAATAAACGATTACTGTATTATTGGAATTATTCATTACTTGTAAATGAGATTCTACTTGAAAATCTGAAGAGTCACCATACACTATTGCATCTCCAGTAACCACTAAACTTTGTGAGTATAATAAGTTTGCAGTCAATAAGAATAAAAACGATATTAGAAATTTTTTCATTATATAATCTATTTTACGCAAATATAGTAATATATGTTACATAAATACAAATTTTAGATCTAAGATATTACTATAAAAAATATCTCTACATATTAAATAATTCATTATATTTGCTTACTTAATTTTAACAAACTAATTACAACTATGAAAAAATTTATCTTTCCAGCTTTTGTATTATTTACTTTTATTGCATCAGCTCAAACCTTTGTAAGCACATCAGTTGAAAACAAAAATATAATTCTTGAAGAATTTACAGGAATTAGTTGTGTTTTCTGTCCAGCTGGGCATTTAATTGGCCAAACATTACATGATAATAACCCCAATGATGTTTTTCTTATAAACATCCATACTGGAGGATATGCAAATCCTCAAGGTGCCGGAACAGACTTTAATACAAGTTTTGGTGCTGCAATTGCATCACAAAGCGGATTATCTGGTTATCCAGCAGGAACGGTTAACAGACATCAATTTACAATGACACAAGGAGGTGGTACCGCAATGAGCAGAGGAGATTGGGGTTCTGCTTCAACTCAATTATTATCACAAATTTCTCCTGTAAATGTTGGATTACAAGCAAGTATAGATATGGCTAGCAATACACTTACTGTTGATGTAGAAGTTTATTACACAGGAACTCAAAATATCTCATCAAATTCTCTAAACATTGCGATTGTACAGAATAATATTGAAGGACCTCAAACTGGTGGACAAAGTCATAATCCTGGATCAATGCTTCCAAATGGGAACTATAATCATAATCATATGTTACGACATATGTTAACAGG
>JABHQB010000026.1 GCA_018695965.1 Flavobacteriales bacterium
TGTTTATATTTACAACACAAATAATTATGAAATTGTACAAGTAGAGCAAATTCACTTAACAAACCATTAATCTTATGAAAAAACTACTACTATTACTAAGTCTGCCTTTAATCGTTTCTGGGCAAGTTCAACAATTAGATGCAATTATTCAAAATGATGCCAGTAATTTTTTAGAAGCATACTTTTCACCTCTTGGTCAAAGTTTTGGAGCGGGATTAAATAATGGTTGGTACAATACTGCGAAACCTCATAAACTAGGAGGTTTTGATGTTACTCTTACCTTAAATGCTGTACATGTGCCAAGTACAATGCTAGTTTTTGATCCGAATGATATTGATAATTTTTCCTCTAATTCTACGACTCCAACTATTTTAGGGGCAGGAGACGGTTCAGAGATTACTTATACTAATAATGGAAACAGCATTACTTTTGACATGCCACATCAAGGGTCATTAAAAAAGAGTTTAATCCCTGTTCCAATGATAAATGCAGGACTTGGACTAGTTAAGAAAACAGAGATTGATGTCAGATACCTTCCTACATATGATTTTGATATGGGATTTGTAGGAAAAGGTTCTGTGGAATTATGGGGTATTGGAATAAAACATGATTTATTGCAATGGATACCTGTAGCTGGAGATGCAATTCCAATAAGCCTCTCTATTCAAGCAGGACACACTAAATTTAACACTTCATTTTCTATAGAAAATCCTGACCCATCATCATCTGTAAATCAAGATATAAGTATGGATGTTAATTCAACTACAGTAAATTTGATTCTATCTAAAAAACTATTAATGCTTACCGCTTATGCTGGGATAGGATACAATTCATCTGTCACCACATTTAATGCAGAAACAGAATCCTTCTATTTTGGTGTCGATGGATCCTCTATACAAATGAATATTCCTCTAGAAATGAAATTTGAATCTCAAAATGAAATGAGAACAAATATTGGGTTAAGACTTAATTTGGCAGTTATTGCAATACAAGCAAATCATACTTTTTCTAAATATCCAGTAACAACTGTTGGAGTTGGTATTAGTGTAAGGTAGATGAAAAAGAAACTACTTCTTTGTCTTTTTTTAACATTTCTGTCTTTGTTTTCATTTTCTCAAAACTTTAAGGGGGGAGTAATTGCTGGAATTGCTACCTCTCAAGTTTCAGGAGATGCTTTAGGAGGTCTTCATAAAGCTGGATTATATTTAGGAGTGTTTACACAACTTCCTATTTCTCCTATTTCCAATATCAAGATGGAAATGAACTACATCCAAAAAGGGAGTAATAATCCCAAAATATCAGAAAATCTTGTGCCTGACATTTCAACGTCTTATATAGAAGTCCCCATTTCTGTCAACTATTATCAGAACGAAATTATGTGTTTTGAAATTGGCCTGCAAACGGCTTTTTTATTAAATTTTTCCGACAATGATTTGTATGGCCCAATACCTAATGATCAAAGTATTCCATTTAATAAAGTTGATTTAGGAGCTTTTATCGGAATGAATTATCATCTTACAGATAACATTCTATTAAATAGTAGAATTAGCAATTCTATTTTGCCAATAAGGCCTCATGCTTCCGGAGCTATTTATCAGTTAAATAGAGGTCAGTATAATTCCGTTTTAAGTTTTACTTTACATTATATAATATGACAAATACAAAACACAAGATCATTGTAGCTGTTACAGGAGCTAGCGGATCAATTTATGCAAAAGTTCTTTTTGAAAAACTTCAAAAATTGTCAAATCAAATTGAAGAAATTGGAGTTGTTATGTCAGACAATGCAAAATTTGTTTGGGAAACAGAATTAGGTAATACTGACTACAATAAACTACCTTATACTTTCTATGAAAAACAAGATTTTATGGCTCCCTTTGCTAGTGGTTCTGCAAATTTCAAAACAATGATTGTTTGTCCTTGTTCAATGGGAACATTAGGAAGAATTTCCTCAGGAATTTCTAATGATTTAACAACAAGAGCTGCAGATGTTATATTAAAGGAAAGAAGAAAACTAATATTAGTTGCCCGTGAAACACCGCTTAGTCTGATACATATAAATAATATGAAAACAATTACAGAAAGTGGTGGTATAATTTGTCCAGCAACACCATCCTTCTATAGTAATCCTACTAGTTTTGAAGATCTAGCTTCTACTGTAGTTGATAGAGTATTAACACTATCGGGTTTTGAACATAATTCATTTAGTTGGGGAGAGAAACAATAATATTCTAATAGTAGTGTTATTATAACTAATAAAACAAATTATATGTTAGAATTCAGTAAAAAAATACTCTCAAAAGTTAGTTTCGATAAATCATTATTTAAGAAAGAATTACAAAAAAGCTCCGGTTGGATGAGTAAAAAAGAACTTATGCATTTAAAAATATGGGCACTCACAGCGTTTGCAGGATATAAAAAAATAATCCTGGAAGTATTTGATAATATTTCCTAAAATAACGTGTCTTGGTCAGGAGATTTTAATCTCCCTAAATGTTTAAATGCTTTATCGGTAGCTGTTCTACCTCTAGTAGTTCTCATTAAATATCCCTCCTGTATTAAATAAGGTTCATATACCTCTTCAATGGTTCCAGCTTGCTCACTAACAGCAGTAGCAATAGTTGATAATCCAACAGGACCACCCTTAAATTTATCAATAATTGCAGATAAAATTCTATTGTCCATCTCATCTAATCCGTTTTCATCTACATTAAGTTCATTTAATGCATACTGAGAAATTTCTTTATTTATATTTCCATCTCCCTTTACTTGAGCAAAATCTCGTACTCTTCTTAAAAGTGAATTTGCAATTCTTGGAGTTCCTCTGCTTCTTCCAGCAATTTCAAATGCTGCATCTTTAGTAATACTTACATCTAAGATGGTTGCAGAACGATTTACAATATCAGAAAGTATAGATTTGTTATAATATTCCAAACGAGAATTAATTCCAAATCTGGCTCTAAGAGGAGCGGTAAGCAATCCAGAACGAGTAGTAGCTCCAATCAAAGTAAAAGGATTAATCTTTATTTGTACTGAACGAGCATTTGGCCCAGATTCAATCATAATATCAATCTGATAATCTTCCATTGCGGAATAAAGATACTCTTCTATAATTGGGTTCAGTCGGTGAATTTCATCAATAAATAAAACGTCTCTTTCTTCTAAATTAGTAAGAAGCCCGGCTAAATCAGCAGGTTTATCTAATACTGGTCCTGAAGTAGTTATAATACCAACAGAGAGTTCATTTGCAATAATATATGATAATGTAGTTTTACCAAGTCCTGGAGGTCCATGTAATAAAACATGGTCCAATGCATCTTGTCTTTCTTTTGCTGCTTGAATAAAGACCTTCAAATTACCTACAATCTGATCTTGCCCCCGAAAATCTTCAAAACCTTTTGGTCTTAAAGCATGTTCAAAATCTTCCGATTCAAATTCTTTATCTTCAATATCCTCATTCATTAGCACAAATGTAATAAAGTAATTTATAAAAAAAGGGTCAGAATTAACTGACCCTTTATAATTATATTAACATTATATACTATGTGTGTAAATGTTTACTTTCCTCTAAGAATGGATGATTTTTGACCTCTAAAGGAACTTTAGTAAGAGAGTTTAATACAACATAGATAAACAATCCAAAGTATCCTAATCCCATTCCAATTTCTGTGAATCCAATATGTCCGTGATGACCTAATGTACCAGGAGCAACCAATAAATATGAATTAATCCAGTGTCCAATTAAGATTATAATACAAACAAAGATAAGTCTTCCATTATGTCTTTTTGCGTCTCTACTCATAAGTATAACTATAGGAACAATAAAATTGATAATCATAGAAAACCAAAACAAGAATCTATAATTAGAAACTTCTAATCGTGCAGTAAAATAAGTTACTTCCTCAGGAATATTTGAATACCAAATTAACATAAATTGAGAAAACCACATATAAGTCCAAACTAAGGAGAATGCAAACACCCATTTCCCTAAATCATGAATATGACTATCATTTACATGAGATAAATAACCTAATCTTTTTAAATATAGGGTAATCAATAAAATAGTAGCAAAACCAATTACTGCCCACTCAGAAAATACATACCATCCGAATAAAGTACTAAACCAATGTGTATCGATTGACATAATCCAATCCCACGAAGCAACTGCTGATGTAACAGCAAAGAATACCATAAACCAAGCGGAAGTCTTTACTCCTTTATTATAATAAGAAAGTCCTCCATGTTGATCTTCTGCTAAGGAAAGTTGTTTTAATTTTCTTCCAAAGTAAATCCATCCTAAAATATAAAAAACGGATCTAGCTAAAAAGAAAGTGGTATTTAAAAAGGCTTCTTTACCTGCAATTATTTTGTCATAAGTAGGGTTAGGTATTTCATCCCCATCATCATCTAAAATTGAATTTCCTAAATCATCAAGTAAGAACTCTTTCATAATTCCATCTTCCATCCAATGATAAATATGATTTCCTCCAAAATGCATTGCTGCAGATACCATAATAATTAACATAATTAAACCACTAATAGGTAAAAACGAGATTACTGCTTCTGGTATTCTTTTTAGTACAATAGACCAAGCCGCTTCCGATACATATTGTAATGCAATAAAAAACACAGCAAATACAGATATCCCTAAAAAGAAATAATTATTAAATAATAAACTAGGCCATGAAGAGTGAGCGTCCGTTGCAAATCCAAATATTAAAGAAATTAATCCAACAGTCATTAAAGCCATTGATAAATTTCTTGCGCTTTTCGTTATTGTAAACATTTTATCTTGTATTATTTCTTAATTATTTTTGTAACTTCTCTTGAATATAATATACGATCTGCCATCTTTCTTTTTCTGAAATTTGTGAAGCATGAGGCCCCATCTTGCCATATCCATACGTAATCGTATGGAATATATGTCCCTCTTTGAGATCAGTCATTGGTTTGTCAGTTCTAGGTCTTTTGGCCTCACTGTCATTAAAATCAGGCATTACGGAGTATGGATTGTTAGCAAAACTAGCTTTTGCAATAAGTCCATCTCCTCCTCCTTGATCTCCATGACAATGTGCACACATCATCTTATAAAGTGCTTGACCTTCTTCTAAATTTTTCTCATCTTTACTAAAATCTTCTGGATATTTAGCGCTATCCCCAGCATTTAAAAACCAAGAATTATCATCAACACTAGTATCTTTTTCATAGTCAAAAGTAGATAAATAACCTTGAGCAATAGTCCCTTTTACTGGTATTCCAGTATATCCCTCAATCATATAGGACGTATCTCGAAGAACTATATGTTCTCCATATGTCTCTATACTTGGAGAACGATACATATTTGGCATAAACTCATATCCTGGGGAAGAATCTCCTGCACAAGATATTAAGAAAACTATCGCTGAAAAAATTCCAATTTTTACAAATAATTTATTCATGATTATGAGTCTTTTTCATTAATTTCAGAAGCTCCTGTTTTTGCTAATAAATCCTTTATAGTTTTTGTTTCTCCACTTACTTCAAGTTCCATTAAAAATTTATCATCAGTAGTTCTTTCATCTGGAGAATCAGATTCAGCCCCAGGGTATAGTCCACATCTAATTAAATATGTAATTGACATTAAATGTGCCGCAAACATGACTGTACATTCAAACATAATTGGAACAAAAGCTGGCATGTTATGATAGAATGTCCAGTTAGGCTTCCCTCCAATATTTTGAGGCCAA
>JABHQB010000027.1 GCA_018695965.1 Flavobacteriales bacterium
ACATCAAAACCTCCTAGTTTATGAGGTTTCGCAGTATTGTACCAACCATTATTTAATCCTGCTCCAAAACTTTGACCAAGAGGTGAAAAGTATGCTTCTAAAAAATTACTGGCATCATCTTGAATAATTGCATCTAATTGTTGAACTTGCCCAGAAACGATTAAAGGCACACATAGTAACAGTAGTAATAGTTTCTTCATAAGATTAATGGTTTGTTAAGTGAATTTGCTCTACTTGTACAATTTCATAATTATTTGTGTTGTAAATATAAACAACAATTTCCATATTATTTTCATCCCACCCCTTACTATTCCCATTACCCATAAACAATGTGTTTAGCGAATAATTTTCATTTGCATTTTCTAAAGTTGTAATATCAACAGGATAATCTTTCTCCCAAATATCTCCATCTACAAAAGAATTCCCCATGGATTCCCCAAATGTTGTGTTTAAAATTGTTCTTAATACATGATTATGCTCATACTCTTCAATGTCACCAGCTGTATTGTCTTTTTGCCATTCAATTATTCCGTTTTCAGTAAGGCAAATAACAATATTATAATCTTCTATTTCTTCAGTTTTATCTAGGTTTATATTAGTAAGAGCCTCAGCAGTAACTGAAATAGTACCATTTCCGTTACTAACATCTGAGGAAAGAGTAATTCCAAAAATAGGAGATTTAGCAAGTTCTGTTTGTATTACAGAAGACCATTCATCTTTACCTAATTGATGTTCTGTATCAAATCCAGTTCTATTTACCATACCTCTTGGAAGTCCTACTGTTGTTAACTCAAAAATATTATCAATATCATCTCCAAACTCAGTTCTGAAATCATAGGTGAACTTACTAGAATTTAATGGATCTGGAATTGCAAAAGTGGAACTTGGATGTATTGCAATTCCTATTACTTTATCTCCATAAAAATTTTGCAAAGAGGCTAATTCTTCAGCTGCTGCCGGACAATTTGGACACCTATGCCCAGTAAAATCTTCAATTAAAACCTTTTTAACAAAGTTATTTGTATCAACCGGATTTGTATTATCATCTATTAAATAAGGTCCTTCAACAACATCGCAAGAAGTAATATTAAATAATAATATTCCTAAAAAGAATGAGATTGTATATTTTAGATGTTTCATAATATTAAAAATTAGATGAGATATTTAAACTAAATCCATTGGATGAAGGGACTTCTTTACAAACTCCTCCCACACAGAATATTCCTGCTCTTTTTTTTCCATACCCAATTTCAAACCTGTTGGCACCTTTCATAAATCCAATTGATGTGTTTACATAATGAAGTTGTTTTTCTTCATCATAGTTACCATAGTTGTACATATCTTGTATTGCAAAAAACCAATTAGGAGATATTGTATATTCGGCTAATACCATATGCCAATCACCATCAGCATGATTTGTGGCAGTCGCATCATCTTTTGAGAGTAATTCTTGAAGTTCTAATCGGATAGTATGTCCTTTTTTTATTTTATAACTAACATCTGCAACAGCAATTGTAGAAGATATAATTCCATATTCACCAATGGTTTTGCCTTCTAGTACATCTTTATTGTATTTTTGTTTTGCAAGAACCAAGTTCAATTTTACCTTTTTATTTATCTTTTTATTTATTTCCAAATTAAAATCAGAGAAATATAGTGTCTCATCTTTTATCGATATAGATTTAAAAGGGTTAGATGTATGAGAGGAGCTATCATTTAAGTAAGAATTTCCACCATCAATACTATTTGTTCTGGCAAAATTTAAGTTTAATTTTGTTCCATACTTTCCTCCAAAAAGAGTGTTTTTTGGAATTTTATAAAAGATATTTGTATTAAAACCAGCTTCTCCTTCCGGCTGAGTTGCACATGGATAAAGAGCTAATAAAGTATAAGCATGATTTTTGCTTAAGGTTGGGATGTAGTTAATAATAAATTCTTTCTGTTTTGCTCTCTCTGATCTAAATTCCATATGATCAACAAAATGACTTTCTATTGTAATACCAAGACCTTTCTGAGAGTAAGTCAGATTATTAACAATTGCTTTTCCAGTAGAGTAGTTATTTTCATCAAATGAAAAACTTCCAACAGGATCATTAATCTTATATGCATATTCCCCATAATAGTTAAACCCTCCGTGCATTATATTTAATCTAGCTGACATAGATGCAACATTTTCAGGCAAATTGAATGCAGGGTTATTGTCTTTTTGAAATCGACTTACAAAACTTCCTCCTAAAATATATGAAGTTTCTCCTTCTAATTTAAGAGCTTCATTTATATTAAATTCAGCATCAGCACCCCTAATTATTCCTTTTGAATATTCAAAATAAGTTCTGCTTTTTCCAATAAGTCCTGTAACATATAATCCGTTAATTGGGACATATTTTAATCTTACACCATCTAAGGAATTATCTATTCCTAAACCTTTATCTTCATAGCTTCTTAATACCAATCCACTACCAAATTGTTCGTAATAATTTCCAACAGTCACGTCTAATCCATCAGATGTATATCTAGCAAATCTGTATGGTATGCCATTTCCTTGGTATCTAGAATCATAATCTTGAAGAGCATTCAAGTAGCTTTCATATCTTAATCCTCCTGTAAAGTCACCTTTTGTGTACAAGATGTTTAGGTAAGCATTATTTAAAATGACTTCATCAGCCGCAATAGCATCTATAGAGGGGTCATCAGTATATGATTGTAAATTAGTTTCAAAATTACCATTTATCTGTCCTAAATTATTTTGCGATAATAATAGGTAAGGAGAAATAAAAATAAATGATAATAGTAGATTTTTTTTCATTATTTTGAAATATGTTCAATTTGTTCGAGTAACTCTTCCTCATCTCCTTCAATATATCCTCTATGTTCCCAAACAATATTACCCTTTCCATCTAATAAAAATGTATGAGGAACAGTAGAAACACCAAGAGATCGGGAAAGATCTCTGTTTGGATCCAGATAAATTTCATATTCCCATCCAGATGAATTTACATATGGTTTTACTTTTGACGCAGAACGACTATCATCAATAGAGATAGCAACTAATTTTACACCTGTTTCTTCTTGCCAATCTTCATATACTTCAGCAATAGTATTTAATTCTTTTTTACACGGTTTGCACCATGTTGCCCAAAAAGAAATTACAATTGGGTTTCCATCATTTTCAATAGTTTGTATATTTACCAAACTACCTTTTAAATTTTTAACTTTTACCGAAGGTAACGTTCTGTTTTGAGAGAATGATGAAACAGTAAAAAAAGCTATTACAAATAGGGATAATATAAGTTTTTTTATCATTTTTTTTTGTTTTAATTATTTCACAAATATAATGGTTTTATATCTGATTTATTGCAATAATATTCTGATTTTTATTTAGATAAAGTTTGTAAAAAAGAAAAGCCCAACAATATGTTGAGCTTTTCTAGAAAATATTTGAAAAAGAAATTACTTAGTAACTGTAATCCTTTTTGTAACAATCATGTTGTTTGTATTAATATTTACAACATAAACTCCCTCAGCTAGATCAGAAGTATTAATTATGTTATTTGTAGAATTTAAAACTAACTTTCCAAACACATCAAAAATTTCAACTAACTCCATTTCACCTTGAATATTTAGAGTGTTTTTAACTGGATTAGGAAAAACAGATATATTGTTTATTGAAGTTTCATTTGTATTTGTAGAGTTACAAACAGCATTACAACTTGATAGAGATGTGTATTGACCAGAACCTGTATTTGGATCTATACAACTAGTTCCAACACAATCCCATGAAGGAGTTACACCAGAATTAGCTTCAAAATAAGTTGATTGTTCGAAAGTGAAGTTATTTCCACCAGAGGAATTCGTTCCTCCCCAAACAATATTAGATCCATTCGCATCTATTACTTTATAGTTTCCAGGAGATTGTAATCCATCTCCATATGAATCTTCCATAACAAATGTATAGCAATTATTTCCAGAACTTACTGTAGCTGTTGCAGGTGTTTGCGCAACCCCCTGACTAGTATAAACAGGAGAAGTAGCAATTACAACTCCATTTTCCTCAAGTTTCCATGATGTCTCTGCAGGGTATCCATCAGTAATTACTTCAATTGTAATGTTTCCTGCTGGAGCATCATACATTCCATCGAAAGCACATTGAATATCATTATTAACAAGATTTTGATCTGTTTGTCCATTAGGATTAACCAATGAAACATCTACTGTATTAGTTAATATTGGTGTTACTGTAATATTTGGGATAACAACTGTTTCACTTGCACCAGGGGTTAAATTACCAGTCCATGGGTAAGTTGTAGAAGCCCCCCCATTTATTGAATACTCTATATCTAAAGAAGTTAGATTAGTATTCCCATAATTCTTAAAATCAACTGTTAGATCGGTCGTTGGGCTGCACATGATATCTGTAGCAGAAGAATTGATTAAGTTTGCATCATAAGAATTTACAAAAACTAAACTTGGGTATACCTCAGTCCCACTAAGAATTTCTTGATTTCCTTCACTAACAAAAGCTACTATTGCAAGATCTGTTGCATCTATATTAGGAGAAAGTGGATATCCAGATATTTGGTTTGGTATAGTCCATGTGTAAGTATTACTATATAAACTACCTGGAGTAATATTTGCAATATTCTCTCCCCATTGTCCTGTTAACATATGTCGTAACATATGATTATGATTATAGTTCCCATTTGGAAGCATTGATCCAGGATTATGACTTTGTCCACCAGTTTGAGGTCCTTCAATATTATTCTGTACAATCGCAAT
>JABHQB010000028.1 GCA_018695965.1 Flavobacteriales bacterium
ATGAATTTTGTGCAATCAGCTTTCCAAGATGCAGATATCCTAATTTATATGGTTGAAATTGGAGAAAAAGGATTGAAAGATGAAAAACTTTTTGAAAAAATAAAAAATACAGATGTTCCAGTTCTTCTACTTATAAATAAGATTGATTTAGTAAAGCAAGAAGAAGTTTCAACTCAGATAGAATTTTGGAACGATAAAGTTCCCAATGCGGAAATATTACCTATTTCTGCACTTAACAAATTTAATATTCAGAAAATTCTAGATAGAATAATAGAACTTCTTCCAGAATGTGAACCATATTACGATAAAGATGCTATTACAGATAAACCAGAACGATTTTTTGTAGAAGAAAAAATTAGAGAAAAGATATTAAAACACTATAAAAAGGAAATTCCTTATTCCGTTCAAATTGAAGTAGAAGAATTTTTTGAGGAGGAAGATATTATCCGAATAAGAGCTATTATTTATGTTTTAAGAGAAAGCCAAAGGGGAATTATTATCGGACATAAAGGACAAGGAATTAAAAGAATAGGAACCGAATCTAGAAGAGATTTAGAACGATTTTTAGGAAAGAAAATATTTTTGGAAACTCCAGTAAAAGTAAAAAAGAACTGGAGAAATGACGACAGACAATTAAAACAATTCGGATACGAATAAGATGAGTAATATAGTAGCAATAGTAGGAAGGCCAAATGTTGGGAAATCTACTCTTTTTAACAGATTAACAGAGAGCAGACAAGCTATTACTGATGAAGTAAGTGGTGTAACTCGTGATCGCCATTATGGAAAATCAGAATGGGGAGGAAAAGAATTTTCAGTAATTGATACAGGAGGATATATAACAGGTTCAGAAGATGTTTTTGAAGGAGAAATAAGGAAACAAGTAGAACTTGCCATTGATGAAGCAAATGTAATTCTGTTTATAGTAGATGCTAAAGACGGAATAACCGAAATGGATACTGCTGTCGTTCAACTTCTAAGAAAAACAGCAAAGAAAACTTTAGTTGTTGCAAATAAAACCGATAACTCTACTCTTTTGGAAGAGGCGGTAGAATTCTACAATTTAGGTATGGGAGATTATTTTCCTATTTCATCAATGAGTGGTAGCGGAACAGGTGATTTGCTTGATGAACTAATTCTTCATTTTGAAGAAGATCCTGATAAAGAAGAGATTAATCTTCCAAAATTCGCAATTGTTGGAAGACCTAATGTTGGAAAATCTTCTTTTGTAAATGCACTTATCGGAAAGGATCAAAACATTGTTACAGATATAGCTGGGACTACTAGAGACTCCTTAAATACTAGGTTTAATAAATTTGGTTTCGATTTTTATTTGATAGATACTGCTGGAGTTAGGAAAAAGAAAAAAGTTCATGAAAACTTAGAATTTTATTCTGTAATGAGAGCTGTTAGAGCTATCGAACATTCGGATGTTTGTATCCTAATGATAGACGCTACAAGAGGATTTGAAACTCAAGACCAAAGAATATTTCATATAGCTGACAAGAACAAAAAAGGAATTGTTATACTAGTAAATAAGTGGGATTCAATAGAAAAAAACACGGAATCAACTCAACAGTTTGAAGATCAAATATTGAAACAAATTTCTCCTTTCAAAGATATCCCTATTTTATTTGTTTCCGTACTAGAAAAACAAAGACTATTAAAAGGTCTGGAAACTGCAATTGAAGTTTACAAAAACAGAACTCAAAGAATTACGACATCAGAACTTAATGAAACCATGCTTGCAATTATTGAAAAAAACCCTCCTCCAGCAACAAAAGGGAAGTACATAAAAATAAAGTATTGCACAATGTTGCCAACTGCTACTCCTACTTTTGCGTTTTTTGCAAATCTTCCTCAATATATAAAAGAAACCTATAAAAGATTCCTAGAAAATAAAATAAGAGAAATTTATGATTTCTCAGGAGTTCCAATTACAATCTACTTCCGTCAGAAATAAAGAAGACTTTATTCGATAATTAATTTCTTGGAGATATTTCCCTCTTTTGTATTTAAATGCAGAATATAAATTCCTTTTTCTAAATTTGATAAATCTAATTCAGTAGAATTTACAAAAACAAAATTCATCAGCTCTCTCCCATTTATATCAGATAAATTAGCAACTACTTCTTCATTACGTTCAGATGTAATAGTGACATTATAAGTAGTTGGAATTGGAAAGATATTAATATAATCAATCTCTAACTTATCTAATGAGTTAATAATTGCATCTGTAAGAAAAGAAATACCTGTTTCTAAATTACCAAGTGAATCAAGGAATACTTCAGCTAAGGTAAATTTGGTAGATGCATCATTTGAATACCAATGATAGAAGGATTCTGTTTCGGAACCACCTCCAAATGATAATGGATACCAATCAGAATTTAATCCTCCAGCAGTTGTATCAATACAATATACTGAAATACTTGAAGTGATAGTTCTATCTATTCTAACTCTCAAAGCGTCAAAACTTCCCATTGGAAGAATCATAGTTCCTTCAGCATCAACATTAAAGGATGTGGTTGACTCCACTTCAATACTTAAAGAATCAGCAACATGCGCAGCTCCAAACGTTAAAAGTGAAGCGGAAAGACCTTGACTTGTAAGCAGGAAATCAACCATTGGTCCTCCAATTAACGAATCTAAGACAAGTAGTGGCCCTTCTGTACTAGTATAAGAATAAGAAAGAGGTAAAGAGATAATTGCCATCCCTTGCTGGAAAACAGAATCTCCTATTCCTAACATACTAACACTTGAAGAAGATTTATTACAATATATAAAATCACCATCATCTATTATACATAGATTTGCATTAGGATACAAATGATCAAATGGAGTTGTAGTTGGATCAACCACTTCCATCATCCAGCTGTCATTACTTTGCAATGCGGAAAAATCCCATGTTTGATTTTGACCAGCACTACCTATATTGACAATAGTATTATCATCATTAGCTAAATAAATAACATCACCAACATCTAAAAGTTCTGCATCTGTTACAGTAATTTGAGAAATTCCTACGAAACTAATAGTAGAAAATAGGAAGCTTAAGAAATAACTTTTTTTCATTTTTTTATTTAATTATTTGTTTTATTATTCTTCTGTGGTTAAGTGTTCTTCGATATCAGATTCTAGAGATTCTTCATCTTCAATCTCTTCTTCAACTGCAATTACTTCTTCTAATCTAATTAAATCAAACTGAGATTTACTTGACATTCGTAATAGATAGTGAAATTGAAGAGTATTTACTTCATTAAGGATATATTTTGTATAGCTATTAGGATTTGTAGTGTCAGCAGCAATTGTATCTACATTATTAAAACGACCCACGTCAATTGTTGAAGAATTCATCTCTAGTAAAGTGTTATTTAGAGAATGTGGAGCGGAAAGAATAGTTAGTAATTGCCATTTTTGTGTTGAATCTTTGAGATTCAAGAACAAATAATTTCCCCAAGATTTTACAACAAAATTATCATCAGATATAGTGTAATCAATACCATTAAATGTAATGGTGTTATCTGTAATATTTAAAGTATCAGAAGTATAAGGGCTTCTATCCACATTGAATTTACCTTGAAAGTCTTCAGATATATCAGATGAATTCTTTGCAAATGATGGCTGCGGACTAGTAAAGAATATATCAGTACAAGAGGTAAATAAAATAACTAAAAGTGTGAATAAGCTTATTTTTTGCATGATTACTGATTATTAGTTAATAATTAATTTATGTTTTTCTAAAGAATTGTTGTCTGAAATTTCTACAATAAAAATTCCTGAACCTATTCTTGATTTATTTATTTTGGTATTATTTATTATCTTTTCAGAATAAATTATTTGTCCCAAACTATTATAAATAATTAAATTCATTGGAGAATTTACTTCAATTGTAAAATCTGTAGTTGTTGGATTCGGATAAATTTCATTTCTAAAATCAATACTTCTTATAGAAGTTGCATCACTTATAAATAAGTCATAAGTTTGAGCTGCAAAAGCGGGCACATCCTGTCCCATACCGCCTACTGCACCATAAAGAGGGATGTTTATTGATGGTAATTGAATATTAATTATCATGTTTACAGGAACAGAAAAAGTGCCAGCAACAGTTGGAGTGCCATTTAATTGGATACATCCATCTGTTGATGAAGGATATTGACAATTAGAAATATCGCACTGATAATTAATTCCATTTGGAAGTCCTTGTACATCAAAAGTTACATGATTTACATCTAATGTATATACTGTAGGAATTCCAGCTACATTCATAGCAGTAACTGCTGCTGCTGGAAGTAAAAAACCAATATCCATTATTGTATCCTCCAAAACTACCAATGTTAATGTTTGACTATAATTAGACCCTAAACTTCCATCTGCAATTCCAACTAATGGAATATTAGGAATAGGTAATTCTGGAGGGTAAACTCCTGGTAATCCTAAAAATGTAAACATTGAATTAGGAGTACATTGAGAAAACCCTGTAATCGAAAAGAATAGTAAGCTGAGTAAAATAAATAATTTCTTCATGAATTAGCTTTTTGACTGTAAGCAAACTTACTACTTTTTATTTAAATAGTAAGATCCATTTTATAGGACGTAAAATAGATATATCGCTTATCTGAATATCATAAAACTGATCAAAAAGTCTATGTAAAAGAATAAGAAACTAATGTGACAATTAATATACTCAATAAAAAAAGGATAAATAAGTTATTATTTTTCATAATTCCATGTTTTATGGTTATAACATATAAAACGAAAATAAATAAGATAGGTTACAAAAAAAGCCCGAACATAATGTCCGGGCTTCTTGATATTAAGATTAACTTAACTTCTTATTGAAGGATTAGTTTCTTATTAATTACTCCATTATCTGTAGTAATCTCTAAGAAGTAAACTCCTTTTGTATAAGTAGATAGATCAACTTGTTTTGTGTACTGTCCAACAAACTTATTCAAGTTTTCAGTGTAAACAACTTCTCCAATTACATTGATGATTCTAACGTCAAGATCTTGAACATCTTCTGACGTGAAACTCACGTTAAAGATATCTCTTGATGGGTTAGGATATACATCTAAGTTATTGATTGTTGTTCCACCTTCTACTCTAATAGAGCTTGGTTGTGACCAAGTTACTGGA